>CALGNM010000196.1 GCA_937958665.1 uncultured bacterium
GGCGACCCCCTAGATCTACACTCTTTCCCTACACGACGCTCTTCCGATCTGCTCACCGTAAAAGATTACGCCCTGATCGATTCCCTAGAGGTGGAGTTCGCCCCGGGGCTGAACATCCTCACCGGGGAGACCGGCGCCGGCAAATCCATCCTGATCGGCGCCCTGGGCCTGGTGCTGGGCGAGCGGGCCGACAGCGACAGCGTCCGCAGCGGGGCCAAGGCCGCGGTGGTGGAGGCCGAGTTCGTGCTTGATAAAAACAAGGACCTGCTGGAGGTGTTCGCCGAGCTGGAGATGGACTGGTCCGGCGACCTTCTGGTGCGGCGGGAGGTGGCCTCCACCGGCAAGAGCCGGGCCTTTGTCAACGACAGCCCGGTCACTTTGTCCAATCTTAAAAGAATCGGCGACGCCATATTGGACATGCACGGCCAGCACGAGCACCAGTCCCTGCTCTACGAGGAACGCCATCTGGATTATCTGGACGGTTTCGCCCAAACTTGGCCGGACAGAACCTCGGTGAGCGAGTTTTACCAGCAATATAATAGGACCAGATCCGAGCTGGAAGCCCTGCGCAGCAAAGAGCAACTCACCCGGGAGAAGCTGGACCTCTACAATTTCCAGATCAAGGAGATCGAATCGGCCGGCCTGGCCGAGGGCGAGGAGGAATTTTTGGATGCCGAGCGGACCGTTTTGGAGAACTCGGAAAAGCTTTTCTCTTTAGCCTCGGCCGGTTATCAGCTGTTATACCAGCAGGACGGCTCCATCACCGAACAGTTCAGCGCCCTGGAGCGCACGGTGGAAGAGGTCTCCGGCATCGATTCCCGGATGGAACCAACTCTTAAGTCTGTTTCGTCGGTCAACGATCAGATCGAGGAGATCGCCCGGGACTTAAGAAAATACCGGGACGGCATATCGTTCGATCCCCAGCGGTTGGAGGAGATCCGCAACCGCCTTGACCTGATCAGGTCCCTGAAGAAGAAATATTCCAGCAAGGAGTTAACCATTGCCGCAGTCCTGGCGCATTATGACCGGATCAAGGCCGAGGTCGATTCGGTGGAGCACGGCGAGGAAAACATCAAAAAACTTGAGGCCGAGTTGGAGGCCAAACGCCGTGAACTGGAAAAAGCCTGCATAACCCTTTCCGAAAAGCGACAAATTGCGGCCAAAAAAATGGCCAAGGATGTGGTGGCCCAATTAAAAGACCTGGGCATGGAAAAGGCCGCCTTCAAGGTCGAGGTGGCCCAGGTCGAAGAAATCGAGGGCCCGGTCCAGCATGACAAAAAGCGGCTTAAAACCGACTCCACCGGCATAGACGCCGTGCGGTTTTTGATATCGCCCAACCCCGGCGAGGAACTCAAGCCCTTGGCCAAAATCGCCTCCGGCGGCGAGATCTCCCGGGTGATGCTGGCGGTCAAGACCATTCTGTCCCAGGCCGATGCCGTTCCGGTGCTGGTGTTCGACGAGATCGACGCCGGGATCGGCGGCCGGATCGCCGAGGCGGTTGGATTAAAGCTCAAGGAGATCTCCTCGGCCCGTCAGGTGCTGTGCATCACCCACCTGCCGCAGATCGCCTCGCTGGGCTCCAGCCACTACCAGGTTAGCAAGGAGGAAAAAAGCGGCCGGACCATCACCTCGGTGGTCAGGCTAAATCAGCAGCAGCGGGTGGACGAGCTGGCCCGGATGCTGGCCGGCAGCAAGATCACCGAGACCACCCTGAAGCACGCCCGGGAGATGATGAAATCAGCCTCTGCCAATGACCCATGAAGGAGCTCAGAATAAGGAACATATCCCTGGAAGGGAATTCCCTGCGCAACCTGGGATTCATGGCCCGCGATTTCGAATTGGAGCTTCACCTCCGGTTCAACCAATTCAGGGGTGAGGCCGGACTTGTTTTCCGGGCAGCCGACCAGAACCATGGGATGGCCCTGATCATAAAGGAAGATTCCCTCTTCTTTGTGGAGAATTATTCCCTCTACCACCTGGTGACCCATAGCGAACGCATCAACCTCAAAGAATTGAAGCCCACCCAGCGCTACAGCCTCCGCCTGTTGGTGGTGGGCCGGGAGATCAAGGTCTCGGTGGACGGCCAGGTGTTGTTGAGCCAGAACCTGTCCACCGCCAACATCGGCAATCTCTATGCCTGGGGCGCCCTGAAAGGGCGGATTAATTTTATCCGGCTAAGGGCGGTCTCCCTGGACCGCCAAGAGGATCTGGGAAAGCTCTGTTTTTCCGACCAATTCAACCAGCTTAACGACTGGGAGATATTGAACGGACATTGGCGGGCCGACTCGGGATGCCTGCTGGGCCGGGCTGAGGAACGCAACATCTACCTCAAGCTGTTGCGGGAGGTTCCCCGGTCGGGCGGGGTGTCGTTCTACCTGAAGAACGAGAACGACCTCAGGCTCAACTACGGAGCCGGGATAATGCTGGGTTTCTCCGAGGACACCCAAAAGGGGGTGGGCATACACTGCTTCCCCAGCCATGGCTATATCAGCTTATATCCGGATTTCGATCTTGGGATCTACAACGCCAAGAGCGAGCTGTGCTACCCGGGTCTGGAACTTAAACACCACCTGCTTTTAAAGCCCAACTGCTGGCATTATCTGCAGATCAGATACAATCCCTCCCAGATGTGGGTCTATTTCGACGAGTTCCTGATCCACCAAAGCAACAATGTTCTTTGCCACAAGGGAGATTTGCTGCTGTGCGTTGGTGAACGAAACACCGCCCGCTTCGCCGACCTCCGGATCTACCAGTCGGACGGTCAGGCATGAATTGGCCCAACTCCTTTTCCCTGCTCAGGGTCGCCCTGATGCCCTTTATCGTCCTGGCCCTGCGGAACGGATCGGATGCACTGCTGCTGGCCCTGATGGCGCTGGCGGCGGCCACCGACTACTTCGATGGATTTCTGGCGCGCCGAACCGGCCAGGTGACCGACTTGGGCAAGGTGCTGGATCCCTTGGCCGACAAGATATGTGTCAACACCATGGCGGCGGCCCTGTGGCTATGGCGCGGATTCCCGGGATGGGCGGCAATTATGATACTGGCCCGGGACCTGTTGATCTTGTTGGGCGGGTGGCTCATCTTGAAGAAAAAAAGGGCCGTGCCGGTCTCCAATTGGCCGGGGAAGATAGCCGTCACGGTGATGGCCGCCACCATAATCTGCTACGCCATGCTCTGGCAGCCCTGGGGCCGTTATCTCCTGTATGCTTCGGCGGCCATGATATTGGTTTCCGGCTTCACCTATCTTAAAAAACTAGCCCCGGCAAAGGCAACTGAAGCCCTCAAGGAGGATGAATGATCATGTCCAGCAAGGTTTATTTCACCGACTTCAGCGAATCGCCCCAACGGAACATCTTCTCCAAGCTGTCGGACCTGATGGAACGCCTGCCGCTTTCTGGCGTGGCCGCCAAGGATGATCTGGTGGCGGTCAAGGTGCATTTCGGGGAGCGGGGCAACACCGCCTTCGTACCACCCCATTTCGTCCGGGCGGTGGTGGACAAGCTGAAGCAGACGGGGGCCAAGCCGTTCGTCACCGACGCCAACACCCTGTACGTGGGCAGCCGCTCCAACTCGGTGGACCACCTGGAGACCGCCCATCAGCACGGCTTCACCTATTCCTCGCTGGGCTGCCCGGTGCTGATCGCCGACGGACTGCGGGGCGGGGCCTATGTCGAGGTCGAGGCCGGGGGCAGGCACCTCAAAAAAGTCAAGCTGGCCCACGATCTGGCCAAGGCCGACGCCATCGTCTGCGTCACCCATTTCAAGGGCCACGAGCTGGCTGGTTTCGGCGGCTCCATCAAGAACCTGGGCATGGGCGGCGGGGCCCGGGGCGGCAAGCTGGCCATGCATTCCGACGTCACGCCCACCATCAAGGCCGAGAAGTGCATCGCCTGCGGCAGGTGCGCCGCCAACTGTCCGGCCGGCGCCATCGCCATAGACAAGTTTGCCGTGATAGACCCCAAAAGGTGTATCGGCTGCGGCTCCTGCATAGTGGTCTGCCCCACCCATGCCTGCCGAAACAACTGGGACAGCGGGGCCCGGAAGATGCAGGAGAAGATGGTGGAATACCTGGCCGGATTTGCCGGCGGCAAAAGGGGGAAGATCGCCTACCTGAACTTCATCATGAACGTCTCGCCGGCCTGCGACTGCTACGGCCACGCCGGCACGCCGATAGTGGCGGATATAGGAATCTGCGCCTCGCTGGACCCGGTGGCGGTGGACGCGGCCAGCAACGACCTGGTGATGCAGGCCGGGGGGCAGAAGAACTCGGCGCTGGAGAAGGCCCATCAACCCGGCAGCGACAAATTCCGGGACATCTACCCCGAGGTGGACTGGGCCTGGCAGCTGGATTACGCCGAGGAGATGGGGTTGGGAAAGAGAAAATACCTTTTGGAGAAGATATCCTAGCCTATGGCAAGATCCCGTAAAAAGGCCAAGCCGTTCGGCGCCAAGATTAAGGCGGCGGCTCAGCCCGCCAAGAAAGGGCCTTCGGATATCCCCGCCCCGCCGCCCAAAAGCTGCCTCAACTGCGGGCATCAGCTGCACGGCGAGTATTGCTCGCACTGCGGGCAGGAGCATATAGGGACGGGGGTGCCCGGCCGGGAGATGCTGCGGGAGTTTTTCAAGGACGAGTTCCACCTGGACTTCCGGATAGTGCGGACCATCATCCCCCTGCTGTTCCGGCCCGGATTCATCCCCGCCGAATATGTGGCCGGGAGGCGGATACGCTACTCACCGCCCCTGCGGACCTATGTCTTTATAAGCTTCATCCTGCTTGCCCTGATCACCGTCCAGGCCAAACGCCACGAGATCATCCCGGTCAGGCAAATCAAGGGGGAGACCGAGGGTCAGCCGGGTGCGGAAATGAAAGGGGAGCCCTCAAGCCTCCGGCTCTCTTTCCCCCACGACACCATCAACCTCCGGATGAACGACACCATTCTTACCCCCAGGCAGTTAAGGGATACGGTGCTGGCCGAGCTGAAAGCGGCCACCGACAGCCTCCAGCCGGAAAATTCAAGTTTCAACCAGAAGGTCCAGCGGGGGGTGCTCAGGGTGCTGGAGGACCGGGAGCGGTTCTATGAGCACCTGTTGGAGCGTGCGGCCCAGGCCATGTTCCTGCTGATGCCGATCTTTGCCCTGCTGTTGAAGCTGCTCTACCTCCGGCGCCGCCGCCAGTACCTGGAGCACCTGGTTTTCACCCTGAATGTCCATTCCCATGCTTTCCTAATGTTTGTGATAGCCTCCGCCGGCAGCCTGGTCGGCTGGGCCTGGCTGCAGTCCTGGCTCAAATGGCCCCTGTTGTCGATACCGCCGTATCTCTTTCTGGCCATGAAGAAGTTCTATCGGCAGGGCTGGGGCAAAACCCTGGCCAAGTACCTGCTTCTGCTGGGGGCCTATGCCTTCATCCTTATGCTGGCCGGGATAACGGTATTGGTGGTTTCGGTGATATGGTAGCCGGCGGGGCCACCGGAACTGGCTGGCCGGAACTTGTCAACGACGGAGTCTGCCTGCGCCCTCCCCGGCCCGGGGATGTTGAATACATCCGCAAACTATGGTCCGATCCCTTGACCATGGCCGAGGTGGGCGGCCCGATCCAGATGGATCAGGAACAGGCCCGGAGGTGGTTCGCCCGGATGGTCTGCCCCGGCGGTGATGCCGACAGGTATTTTCTTATATTCGATCGCAGCGGCCAACCGGTGGGCGAGATCAGTTTCCACCGGTACGACCGATCGTCAGGTTCCGCCGAGTTCAACATCAAAATCGAACACCGCCACCGCGGCCGGGGTTATGCCAGGCTGGCCGCTTCCCTGCTGTTGAGATATTACTTCTTCGATTTCGGGGGGAAGCTGATGTGCGACCCGGTGGCCCTGGACAACCGTCCGGGACAGGAATCCCTGGCCCAGTTTGGCTTCAACAAAGATCTGTCCCGGAAGGACGTCTGCCTGTTCGTGATGACCCGGGAGGAGTTCATAAGCATTTACGGTGAATGATCAACCCACAAGGAGCAACCATGAAAAAACTCATTCTGCTGGCCCTGCTGTTTTCCGCCGGGACTTCACTGGCCCAGCCGGGGTTCGATGAGGCCAAGGAGCTCTGGGCCGACCGGGGAAACAAAACCTCTCTGGAAAAGGCCATCGCCGCCTACGAGAAGGCTTATCAGACTGCGCCCACCTACCAGCTGGCCGAGCGGCTGGCCTATGCCTGGTACTTCCTGGGCGACGCCTTTGAACAGGGCGAGGCTCGTTCCCGGGCCTACTTGGCCGGCTACGAGTGGGGTCTCAAGGCCTTGTCCTTTGACCCCGGCTTCAGGCAACGATACCAGGTAGAGAAGAAAGGCATGGGCGATGCCATCGCCGGAGTGCCCAGGGAATTCGCGGGGGCCATCTTCTGGACGGCCACCAGCTACGGCAAATGGGGCAAGATGCGCAACATCCTCAAGCAGCTGGGCCCGGCCAAACAGGCCCGCAAAATGATCCTCTACCTTTACTCCCTGGACAAGGATTACTACTACGGAGGGCCGGCCCGCTGGCTGGGGACCTATTACGCAGTGGCCCCCGGCATCGCCGGGGGAGACCTGGAAAAGTCCAAAAGATATTACCAGGAGGCCCTGGCTGCCGCCCCCGATTACCTGGCCACCAAGGTCCTGATGGCCGAGAACTACGCGGCCAAGGCCAAGGACCGGGCCCTGTACGACCGCCTGCTGGACGAGGTGCTGGCCGCCCCGGATGGCCTGCTGCCCGAGGCCGGCATCGAGCAGGCGGTGGAGAAGAAGAAGGCCGCCCGGCTCAAGGCCGAGGGCTTCTGATGAACCCGGCGGAGGTAGAGACCTGGGCCAGCCAGGCCGGGGTGCCGCCGGCGGAGGCCTTGAATTACCTCCAAAGGCTGGAGGCGGTGGAGAAGCAGGAGGAGGTTATCCTGGACGAGATATTCTCCGGGCTGAACGGCCCGGTTTTGGAGCTCAGCGCCGGCCGCGGGGAGTTCACCCGCCAGTTGCTGAAAAAATACCTCCGATCAGACGGCAAGCTCTACACCACCGAACGGCTGCCCGAGGTGGCCGAAAAGCTGGCCGGGGAGATAAACGACCCCCGCCTGGAGGTGCTGGTGGGCGATTCCTCCAGCCTGCCGCTGTCTGACGGCTCGGTGGGATTGGTGGTATCCCGGGCCGCCCTGCATGACTTCGTCAGCGATGACGGCGATGTGGCCCGGGCCCTGCGTGATTGCGTCAGGGTTTTGCGCCCTGGGGGGACCTTTGCGGTCTACGACAAGATCCGGGACGGGTTCCGGGAGGTGGAGGCCGAGTCGGCCGAGGGCCGGATGGAGCAGCTCAACATAGAGCTGGCGGCCCTGGAGGGAAAAGTCTGCTGGGGACTGCACTATCTGGGGGACTATGTCCGGCTGATGGAGGAGCTGGGCCTATCCGACATCAGGACGGAGCTGTTGGAGATGCCGGACCGGCCGGGATATGTGAAACACATGTCCGACAGCCTGGAAGAACGGCGCCCGGCCTATGTCCGACGCTGGGGCCCAAAGGTAAACGACTTGCTGGACGGGCTATATGCCGACTTCCAGAGGACCCCATCCAGGGCCCTCCCCCTGGCCTTCATCTGGGGCAGGAAGAACTAACCGGAGGGAGACATCGTGTCCGAGATAGTCATCACCCATCCCTCGAAGGATGAGCTTGACCGGCTGGGGGTCGCCAAATGGGCTCCCTGGGACTGCGATCCCTCGGAATTCGACTGGCAGTATCCCGACCGGGAGACGGCCTACATTTTCAAGGGCCGGGTGGAGATAACCGCCTCCGATGGCAGCAAGGTCGAGATCGGTCCGGGCGACCTGGCGGTGTTCCCCAAGGGGTTGAAGTGCCGCTGGAAGGTTATCGAAAGGATAGAGAAGGTCTACCGCATGGGCTGATGGCGCCCGGCGGCAGGCAGATCGGACAAACACAGCTATAGGGGAAACATGTCAAAGCTGAGGGTGGGCGTCATCGGAGTGGGCAGCCTGGGCCAGCACCATGCCCGGGTGTATTCGGAGATGAAGGAGGTGGAGCTGGTCGGGGTGGCCGACAGCGACCAGCAAAGGGCCGGCGAGATGGCCGCCAAAAACAAGACCAAGGCCTTTCCCGATTACCGGGAATTGTTGAAGCAGACCCAGGCGGTCAGCGTGGTGGTGCCCACCAGCCTCCATTATCAGGTGGCCCAGCAGGTGATTGCCTCAGGCAACCACCTGCTGCTGGAGAAGCCCATCACCTCCACCGTGGAGCAGGCCGAGGAGCTGGTGGGGCTGGCCGAAAAGATGGCCGTCATATTGCAGGTGGGCCACATCGAGCGGTTCAACCCGGCCGTCCGGGCGGCCGCCCGGCACATCGACGACCCCAAGTTCATCGAATGCACCCGCATTGCTCCCTTCGTGGCCCGGGGCACCGACGTCCCGGTGGTGCTGGACCTGATGATCCACGACATCGACATCATCCTGTCCTTTGTCCGCAGCCCCCTGAAGGAGGTCTCGGCCATCGGCTTCAACCTGGTGAGCGAGAAGGAGGACATCGCCAATGCCCGGCTGGAGTTTGCCAACGGCTGTGTAGCCAACGTCACCGCCTCCCGCATCTCGGCCAAAAAGGAGCGCAAGATCCGGTTCTTCCAGCGCAACGCCTACATCAACGTCGACTACATGAAGCCGGAGGTCAAGGTTTATAAACTGAAGGGGGAGCCCAAGGGGGTGCTGGATCTGGCCAAGATGGTCGACTACCAGGAGCTTAAGGTCGACAAAATCGAGCCCCTCAAGGCCGAACTGTCTGATTTCGTAGCCTGCGCGGCCGGGGGGAGACAGCCGCTGGTGGGCGGGCGGGACGGCCTGCTGGCCCTCCAGGTGGCCGGGCGGATCTTGGACGGCATCTCCCGCCACCGGATGAACCTGAAATAGAAAGGCTCAGACATGGAGTACCGATATTTTAATAAACCCGGTCCGGCCAACACCGGGGAGGTCCTGAGGCTGGCCGCCCTGGCGGCCCGGGAGCGGGGGATCGGTCAGGCGCTGGTGGCCACCACCACCGGGGCCACGGCTCTGGAGGCCGCCCGGGCCCTCCAAGGCCTCAAGACGGTCGCCGTAACCCACTCGGCCGGATTCTCCGGCCAGGACCTCCAGGAGCTGCTGCCACAGAACCGGGCCGATCTGGAAAGCATGGGGGTCGGTATCCTGACCTGCCAGCATGCCCTGGGAGGGGTGGGCCGGGCGGTGCGGCGCAAGCTCAACAGCTACCAGCTGGATGAGATCATCGCCTACACCCTCCGCACCATGGGCCAGGGCTTCAAGGTCTGCCTGGAGATCTCCCTGATGGCGGCCGATGCCGGACTGGTATCCGTCCGAAGGAAAATTTTGGCCATCGGGGGCAGCGGCAGCGGGGCCGACACCGCGGTGATTCTGACCCCGGCCAACGCCCAGGACTTCTTCGACCTCCGGGTGCACGAGATTATCTGCAAGCCCCTGGATTTTTAGGGGCGGATGCCGGGCCTAAAACTTTCCGATTCAGCCGGCCGTTGGCTGGCCGAAGGCTGGCGGCCCTATCTGTGGATAGCCGTCCTGGGGCTGGTCGTCTACTTTAGGGCCCTGTTCTTCGGCTTTGTCTATTTCGACGATGACCGGCTGATCCTGCAGAACTTCGAACAACTCTCCTCCCTGAAGAACATCCTGGCCGCCTTCCGGACCGACATGGACTGGCAGTCGCCGGGGATCTATTACCGGCCGCTGGTGACCTGGAGCTTTATGGCCGACGCCCTATGGTCCGGGAAGGACCCGCTGGGCTACCATCTGACCAATCTGGCCCTCCACCTGTTGGCCTCCGGGCTGTTCCTCCGGCTGCTGCTGGTCCTGGGGTTCCCCCGGGGTATCTCATTTTTCTTCGGTTCGCTGTTCGTCTGCCATCCGGCCCTGGCCCATGCGGTGGCCTTCATCCCCGGACGCTACGATACCCTGCTGGCGGTCCTCTCGCTGGGGACGGCCATCACCTTCCTCCGCCACCCGATGTCTGGGTCCGGATTCTGGCTCCATGTCCTGCTTTTCGCCGCCGCCCTGTTCACCAAGGAGACCGCCCTGGTCCTGCCGGCCGTCCTGCTGGCCGGCCATCTCCTGACGAAGGGCCACCGGGACTGGGGCCGGGTGGGCCGGGCGGCCATCCTATGGGCCGTCGGGCTGGGAGCCTTCCTGCTGCTGAGATGGCCGGTGGTGCGGGATGCCTCCTTTCAGTTGAACACCCCGGCCGAGAACCTGGCCGGCCTCTACGGCTATCTGGGCAAGGCCCTGTTCCCCCTCAACCTCTCGGTGATGCCGGTTCCGGAGGACGTCAACCCGGCCTGGGGGATGGCCGCCCTGGCCCTGCTGACGGGGGCGGCCCTGCTGGGCGGTATCCGGCGCCGGGGCCACTTCCTGTTGGGGGCCGCCTGGTTCCTGCTGTTTCTGGCCCCCACCATGGTCCGGGCCCTGGGGTTTGCCTACCTGCTGGAACAGAGGCTCTACCTCCCGTTGATGGGCTTATTCATCATGCTTATGGAGCTGGGGGCCCTTCACCGGATTGCCCGGCAGAGATGGGCCCGGGCCCTGGCCGTCGCGGCAGTGCTGTTATTCGCTGGCTTGACCTTCCGGCATTCCTCGGCCTTCGCCGACGATCTGTCCTTCTGGGGAAACGCAGCAAGGACCTCGCCCCATTCCCACCTGGCCCACAGCATTCTGGGCCAGCGGCTGGCCGCGGCCCAAAGGTGGGAAGAGGCCGAGCCGGAGCTGGTAACGGCCGTCCGGCTGAGGCCGGAAGATCCTCGGCTGTGGCACGACCTGGGCCTGGTCCAGTACCAGATGGGCAACTATTCACCGTCGGCCGAATCCTTCGCCCAGGCCATCGCCCGGGACAGCCTTTCGGCCGACTTCGGGCTCTTCCTCCAGCTGGCCCGGGCCCAGGTCAAGTTGGAGCGGTGGGGCCAGGCCGAGAGCACCCTGCTCCGGGCCCTGGCCAGGGATCCCGACGGGGCCGAGTCCAACAACCTGCTGTCCTATGTCTATTACCGCCTGGGGGACCGCCAGCGCTCCCTGCTCCACTACCGCCGCTCGGTGGCCGCCGGGCTGCCCTACGATCCCCGGGTGGAGGAGAGGATCTCAAACCCTCAAGGAAAGTGAACATGAAGCTGTTCCAACCAATGGCTGCCCCGCTTGGTTTCCTGCGACGGCCCAATATTTGGGTATTGCTGATCGGAGCCTGCTGTCTGGCCATGTGGCAGATGGCCCAGGCCCTGCTGGGGCTTTTCCCCCAGCTTCCCCGGCCCCTGGTCCTGCTGGCCAACCTCCTGTCGGGACTGGCCGGGTTCCTGGCCCTGCTGGCGGCCCCCGGCATCCTGCTGCGCCTGGTGGCCTCCGGCCCGGGGGCGGTGCTGGACTGGAGGTTCCTGTCCGATGTGCCGGGGCGGATGCTGAAGCCGGCCCTTCGGTCCGGCCTGGCGATTCTGTGGTCATTTCTGCCGGCCGGGATGTACCTGGGCCTGCTGGGGGAAGGCCGGCCATCCCCCTGGGCCCTGGCGGCGCTGGCCGGCCTGGGGATGGCCTATCTGCCCATGGCCCTGATGATGACGGCCTCATCCAGCCGCTTGTTGCCGTCGCTGCTTCCCTCCGGGGTTCTGGAACAGATCTTCCGGCAGCCCATCGGCTATGTCCGGCTGCTGGCTTCGTTCTGGCCCATGACCCTCCTGCCGCTGGCCGGGCTGCTATGGTGGGGAGTGCCCCTGATCGGGCCGCTGGTTTCCTCCTTCCTCCTGTTGTGGCTTTGGTGCGGCGGGGCGGCCCTGCTGGCCGAGTTCCGGAACCGATGGCTGCCGGGGCCGAGGGAGGCGGAGCCGGGCCCGCTATAAAATCATGGGGCAGCCTTCGGGCCGGAAAAACGAGGGCCGCCATTTATGGGGCGGCCCTGGTTAGAATGCATCAAAAAGACGGCTGACTACAGCTTTAGTTCCCGGTACTGATCGATGGTCAGATGGCCGTGCTCCAGCATCCTCTCGGCGATCCACCTCCTCCGATGCACCATTCGCTTCCGGTCCGAGAAGGGCCCGTACCGCCGGGGGTTGATTATGATGGAGGCCAGCCGGATGGCCTGTTCCGGGGTCAGCTCCGAGGCCTGGCAGCCGAAGTAGCGCCTGGCGGCGGCCTGGCAGCCGAATAGGCCGTCCCCCCACTCGATGTAGTTGAGGTAAAGCTCGAAGATCCGAACCTTGGTGAGCCGTCCCTCCATCCGCCTGGCCAGGACGGCCTCGGACAGCTTGCGGGTCAGGCTCTTGGAGGTGGAGAGGTAGAGGTTCTTGGCCAGCTGCATGGTGATGGTGGAGCCGCCCCGGGCCCAGCGCCCTTTCTTCCAATCGGTTTTGATCGCCTCCTTCAGCTCGGCGTAATCTATCCCCTGGTGGGAGAAAAAGGCGGCATCCTCGGCCACCAGCACCGCCTTTTTAAGGTGGGGCGAGATCGCGCTGTAGGGAACGAAGCCCTGCTCGATGCGGTAGGAAAGCCCCTTGGCCCAGATCGGAAGAGCACACGTCTGAACTCCAGTCACCGAATACGATC
>CALGNM010000197.1 GCA_937958665.1 uncultured bacterium
CCACCGAGATCTACACTCTTTCCCTACACGACGCTCTTCCGATCTGAGCCGGCCCCGGTCCAGGAGGAGATCCCCGGGGATATGGCTGGCGAAGGTTTGGCTGAAGTAATGGCAGAAGCACCGGAGGAGGGGCTGGCGGCGGAGGCGGAATATCAACCGGATATTCCGGAGGCGCTGCAGGAAGAAGCGGTTCCTTCCCAGCCTGCTGCGAATCCAATGTTTTCCGATGCTGAAGATCGTTATGCTGCCTGGGACGAGCCATCAGACGAGCCATCAGAGGAAGGCCAAAAGGACGATCAAGCCCAGGAGCCGGCGGCGCCTGAACCTGATATTGAGACCATAGTACTGGGCAGGAAAGACAAGGGGCTTTCCTTTCTATAAAGCTATCAGCAGGAGGACCCGATGGATTACGAGCGGTTTTTCAAGCTTAATGACGATCCGTTCTCCAACATCCCCGACAGCCGCTTTTATTACGACAGCCCCCAGCATAGCCGGGCGGTGATGCAGCTGGCCCATGTGGCCGAGCGGATGAGGGGGCTGGGGGTTCTGACCGGGGAGGTGGGCACCGGGAAGACCATGCTGGCCCGCCGCCTGCTGGAGATCCTGCGCGAGGACGGGCGCTTCGAGACCGCCCTGCTGGTTCTGACCCACGGCGATTTCAGCCCCCTGTGGTTCCTGCGCCGCATCAGCGCCCTGCTGGACGTCAAGGAAACCTCCGATGACAAGACCCAGGTATCATCGGCCCTGGCCCGTCGCCTGATGGAGATCCACGCCGAGGGGCGCAAGGCGGTCATCCTGATAGACGAAGCCAACCTGCTGAGGGGCCAGGCTATGCTGGAGGAAATCAGAGGTCTTTTAAATCTGGAACTGTCCGATGCCCGGCTGATCACCTTCATTCTGTTCGGGATGACCGAGGTCAACCAGAATCTGCTGCTGGACGTTTCGCTAAACCAAAGGGTCTCGGTAAAATACCACCTGGGGCCGCTGGATGAAGAGGCGGTCCGGGAGTATGTCCAACACCGGCTGGTGGTAGCCGGGCGGGAGGAGGAGATGTTCACCGACACCGCCTACCAGCTGATTGCCGCCTATTCCCAGGGCCGGCCCCGCCTGATCAACGCCATCTGCGACAACGCGCTGATGGAGGGCTGCCTGCAGGAGAAAGAACTGCTGGACGCTTCGGTGATCCAGACGGTGGCCAACAACCTGGGGCTGGACGACGGCTCAGACCAGTCGGTGCCGGCCGTTTCCGGATCCAGCGATTACGGATTTTGAAGCTTTTACGAATCTATTAACCGGTTGACGATACGATGGCTAAAGTAGACCAAATAAGGGCCAAGGCCACCGAGTACTTCCAAAAAGGCGATTACGCCAAGGCTGTGGCCGAGTATAAGAAGGTGCTGGAGCTGGAACCGGGCAACGCCAGCACCTACAACTTCATCGGCGACGCCTATATCAAACTGAACAATCCCAACGAGGCCATCGCCAACTTCATGGAGGCGGTCAAGGGATACAGCAACGACGCCCTCTTCAATAACGGCATTGCGGTCTGTAAGAAGATCCTGCGGATCAACAAGGACAACCCCGAGGTATACAAGACCCTGGGCGAGATGTATATCCAACAGGGACTGATCAACGAGGCCATAACCAACCTGTTGGAATATGCCGAACGCAAAATCAAGCAGGGCAAGTCCGACGAAGCCTTTCCCATCTACCACCAGATCGTGGAGCTGAACCCCCAGAACCTGGCGGTGCGCTCCAAGCTGGCCGAGATGTACATGGCCCAGAAGAAGGTTCCCGAGGCCATCAACGAGTTCACCCAACTGGCTAACGCCTACCGGGATCAGGGCCGGCAGATCGAAGCCGAGGCCCTGGAGGCCAGGATCAGGGGTATGAGGGGCGAGCCGGCCCCCGCCCAGCCGGCCCCGGTTTCGGAGGTCAAGGCCGATGCCATCATCGAGGAGCTGACCCAGCAGCGCCCGGAGATCCAGGTTCCCCCGGAAGCCCCGGCCCTGGTGATAGAGAAGGAGGCGGCGCCGCCTCAGGAGGAGGAGCCCGCCAAGCAGGACTGGGCCACCAACATCGAGCTGGGTGACCTGCTGGTGGAGATCGGATCGACTCAGGAGGCCCTGGACCAGTATCATACCGCCGCCAATGGTTACATGGGCGACGGCAATGTGGATAAGGCGGTCGAGGTCTACAAGAAGATCGCCTCCATTCAGCCCCTGGAGCTTCGGAGCCGCCAGAAACTGGTGGAGATCGCCCTGCAGAGCAATCAGAGCGAGGCCCTGATCGAGGCCTATCTGGGGCTGGCCGAATGCCTGCACCGCCGGGAGCTGAGGGAGCAGGCGGCGGCGGTCTATCAGAAGGTCCTGGAGATCGACCCGGTCAACGAGAGCGCCCTGGAGAGCCTGTCCCTGCTGTTGCCGGAGATGCCGGAGGGCGCCTTCGAGATGCCGGGCCTGGAGGTTCATCAGGAGGCCCCGGCCGCACCGGCCTCGGCGGAGCCGGATTTCTCCTTCAGCCAGCCGGAGCCGCCGCCGTATCAGCCTGAACCAGCGTCTCAGCCCACCCCCGAGCCGGAGATATTGCCGCCGTCATGGCAGCCAGCCCCGACCCAGGAAGCCCCCGCCTGGGAGCCCATACCGGAACCGGAGCCCCAGCCGGAACCGGCCCAGCCCGAGAGCTTCATGCATTCTCCGGAGCCGGAGGCCGCCCCTTCCCAGTTCCACGGGCAGGCGCCGGAAGCCCCCGGGGAGGGTGACGTCCACTGGGGGAGGGAGATCGTGGAGGGGGGACGCCAGTCGCGGGTCAAGTTCAGCGTGGCCGATGAGGAGCCTGCCGCCGCCCCAGGGGCCCAGGAGGAGTTTTTGTCCCTGCAGGACATCTTGGCCGAGTTCAAGGAGGGCGTCTACCAGAGCATCAAGCAGGAGGATTTCCAGGGACATTATGACCTGGGCATCGCCTACAAAGAGATGGGACTGGTTGAGGAGGCCATCGCCGAGTTCCAGATAGCCTCCAAGGGAGACAAGGAGCGGCTTAAGGCCTTTGAAATGCTGGGATTGTGCTTCCTGGAGAGGGGTGAGCCCAAGTTCGCCATCAAGCAGTTGGAGCGGGGTATTGCCACCCCGGGATACAACAACGAGGACTATATCGGCCTGAAATACAACCTGGCTTTGGCCTACGAGCAATCAGGAGATATCGCCGGCGCTATAGCCACCTTGGAGGACATCTACGGCATCGATGTCAACTTCAAGGATGTGGCCCAACGTCTGCATTCCTTAAGGGCCAGCCAGGCCGCTTCGGCTCCTGCCCCCCAGCCTGCACCCCAACCCAGGCCGGCTGTTCCGCCAGCCCAACCGCCCCAGACGATTCAGCCGGCTTACGTCCCAGCTCCCCCAGCTTCCCCGGTGGTCCAGCCGGAACCGGCTTACCAGGCTCCGGTAGAAGCTCCGCGGCCGTCCCCGGTCCCCCCGACATCCATCCCCCGGCCTCCGGCTCAGCCGGTTCCCCAGCCCCGGCCAGTAGTTGCCCCCCCGGCCCAGCCGGTTGCCCGCCCGGCTCCGGCAGTTCCGCCCCGTCCGGTGCCCCGTCCAGCCGCAGTGGCTCCAGTCGTCCCCATGGTCCAGCCGACCGCCCCGGTCCCCGAGGCTCAACCGGAGCCGGAGGCAGCCCCCAAGCCCAAGCCCATTCCCTCCAAGCTCAAGAAACCGGAAAAACAGCGGATATCTTACGTGTAACCCGGGGCCCATATGGAAAGATACCCGGCCCTAAAGCTGGCCCTGGTATTTCTCTCGGGGATTCTGAGCGCTTCGGCGCTCGGCATCCCCTTCGCTTTGGTTGCCACCTTGACAGGGGCCTCGGCGCTGGCGTCCCTGTTTGCCCTGCGTTATCGACTCCGGTCGGGTGACGTCCTGCTGTATCTGGCGGTACTGTCAGCCGGGGCCGCCTGCTATCAGGCCAAGCATCACCGTTCGACACCGGAATGGCCAGCCGGCAGTTCCCGGACCCTGGCTCTGGAGATCATCTCCGAGCCGCGGGAGACCGAACGGGGTTGGCGTTTTCCGGTGCGGGTGGCGGCCGAATACGATGGCAAGCGATGGCTCAAAGCGGGAGGCAAGCTGATGGCCTATGCCGGTCCGGAGGGGGCTGGCTTGGGCTACGGTAACCGACTGGTGGCCTCGGGCGAGTGGGGCAGGGCATCGGGCCAGAGGAACCCAGGTGGTTTCGACTATCAAAGCTATTTGGAACATCAGGAGGTTTCGGGGATTATCCGGATCTCGGAGTTCAAATTATTGGACCGAAGCGGGGGCAACCCCCTGACCTCCGGGCTGGTCATCCCCTTGCGGAGATATCTGCGCAACACCATCGGACACTATCTGGACGGGGACCAGGCCTCCCTGTTGTCCGGCCTGCTGCTGGGAGAGAGGCACCGGCTGTCCCCGGCGGTGCGGGAGGCCTTCTCCGATACCGGCACCACCCATGTGCTGGCGGTCTCCGGGCTGCACGCCGGGCTGATGGCCCTGATCATCTTCGTAATTTTAAGGATTCTGCGCCTGCCCAAGCGGGCGGCCAGCCTGGGGACTGTGGCCGGGCTGGCGGTCTATACCCTGGCCGCCGGGGCCGGACCGTCCATAGTTCGCTCCTCCATTATGGCCGGGATGATCCTGTTGGGCGGACTTTGGGAGAGGCAGGGCAACGGTCTGAACATGCTGGGTCTGGCCGGTTTGCTGATTCTGTCGTTTTGGCCGGATGCAGCCTTCGATCTGGGCTTTCAGCTTTCATTCTCGGCCACCGCCGGGATCTTGATATTGACCAAGCCTCTGGAGTCTTTTCTCTTCCGTCTGCCATCTCCAGGCTGGGCTAAAAAGTGGCTATTTACCCCGCTGGCGGTCTCCATGGCCGCCCAGATATTCACCGCACCTTTTCTGGCCTGGCATTTTCACCGGGTGCCGCTGATCTCTTTGGTGGCCAACCTGCTGGTGGTCCCTCTTACCGGGCTGGTGCTGGCTTTGGGCCTGGCCCTGGCCATACTCCACCCCTTGGGCGGATGGCTGGCCTGGCCCCTGGCGGCCAGCGCCTGGCTGGCCTCCAGTGCCATGCTTGGTTTGGTATCGTTCTTCGGCTCGTTGAAGGTGGGAACCGTCGCCTGGCCAACAGTCACCGCACCCCAGATGATGATCTATCTGGGGCTGCTGACATTACCCTTCCTGTGGGGACGGGCCGGCAAGCCCCGTCTGGCAATAATCGCGCTGGTGATGCTGGGGGCCAATCTGCTGGTGTGGCAGAAGGCTCTGGCCGGGCCGCCTGGCCTCAAAGTGATCTTTATGGACGTGGGGCAGGGCGACTGCTCGCTGGTGGAGCTACCCAATGGAAGTCGACTATTAATCGATGCCGGCATGAAAAGTCCCGGCCGGGACAGCGGCCGGCAGGTAATAATTCCCTTCCTACGCTCACGGGGTATTTCCAGGCTGGATGGGGTTATAATAAGCCATGGCGATGCCGACCATTGCGGTGGCCTGGAATACCTGGCGAGCAGGATCAAGATAGATAGGTTATGGGTCGGAGGCCATCCCGCAAGACAGGATGTTTTCCGGAGGGCTATGGCGGCCGTGGCGTCCAGCGGCATCAGGGTTGATACTATCAAGGGCTACGACACCCTGGAAGGGATCTGGCCGGCCCGGGGGTTCGTCTATTCCCGGGAGGACAGCGTGGAGGACGGCAACGAATCATCGCTGATCCTGTACCTGCAGTATGGCCACACCAGCCTCCTGTTCCCGGGCGACATGGGTCCGGAGTTGGAGGAAATTCTGCTTCACCAGGGCCTGATGAAAGATTGCCGGGTGCTCAAGGTGCCCCATCACGGGGCCCGCTCGAACAATCCGGCCTGGCTGGCGGAAAGGCTCCGTCCCCAGCTGGCGGTGATTTCGGTGGGAGGGAACAACCGCTTTGGGCATCCCGCCCCGGAGGCCCTGGAGAACTATGCCGCCTGCGGGGCCAAGATATTCAGGACCGACCGGAACGGCGCGGTAATGATGGAGAGCGACGGAGAGGATATTCATTATTCATGCATGATAGAATAGGGGTCAAGATGAAAGAAAGAATCGCGGGGATTGCGGTCAAGTTGGAACAGTCGAGTATCAACCTGGAATATGCCAGGCCGGCGACTGATGCCTGGCGATCGCTTAAAGAAGAACTGGCCCGGGCCAAAAAGATAAGAGGGGCCAAGGAACTGGCCCCGCATATCGACCACACATTGCTCAAGCCGGAGGCCGACCGGGACGCCATCAAAGAGCTATGCCGGCAGGCGGTGGAATACGGATTCTGCTCGGTGTGTGTCAATCCATACTGGATCCCGCTGGCCAAGGAGCACCTGAAGGGCAGTCCGGTTAAACTGTGCACGGTGTGCGGCTTTCCGCTGGGGGCGGACGACCCGGAGGCCAAGGCCCACGAGGCGGCCCAGGCGGTAAAAAGCGGGGCCGACGAGGTGGACATGGTGATCAATATCGGAGCCTTGCGCTCCGGACTTCATCACGAAGCCTTTGCCGACATCGCCGGGGTGGTCCAGGCGGCCGAAGGAAGATTGGTGAAGGTGATTATCGAGGCCTGTCTGTTGACCGACCAGCAGAAGATCGAGGCCTGCCTGATAGCCAAAGCTGCCGGGGCCCATTTCGTGAAGACCTCTACCGGGGTCTCCAGCGGCGGGGCCGTTGCGGCCGATATCGCCCTGATGCGGGAAACGGTGGGTCTGGAGCTTGGGGTGAAGGCCTCCGGCGGGGTGAAGTCCGGGGAGGAGGCTATGGCCATGATCCGGGCCGGGGCCAACCGGATCGGGACGTCGTCCGGGGTGAAGATAATAGGGAAGTGAATATTATAGGGGTTGTAATGAAATCAATATTGAAAATATCAGCCTTGGCCCTACTGGCAACCAGTATGGGCTGCAGCAAATAAGAACCAGTTGAACCAAAGCCGGCCCCATTGCCTGTAAATCCGCCGCATCGATTATACCTTGGATAATGAACGCTGACGGTTCCGGCAAATATCAATTAACGTTTTAAAGGATAGAAACGCCTAAAAATCGGGCGGCGAAAGCCGCCATTTTTATTTACCAAATTGAGAAACATTAGTATGTCTATTTGCGGCAATGCATTAGGTCGTTATATCAAAAAATATATTAACATTGAAGATCGGAAGAGCACACGTCTGAACTCCAGTCACCGAATACGAT
>CALGNM010000198.1 GCA_937958665.1 uncultured bacterium
CGACCACCGAGCTCTACACTCTTTCCCTACACGACGCTCTTCCGATCTGGTGGTCATAGCCAGGCCCCGGTCCCGGCGGACATCGTCCAGCCTGAGCTCGTTGAACCATACCTCGTCGCTGAAGATCCGCCCGGCTGCGGTGTCGTCATTGAAGACGCACAGGGCGATGCGGTTCAGGCTGAGCAGATTGGGGTTGCCCACCATGGAGTAGGCCCCCCGGGACCGGATCTTCTGGGTGGTATCGGCCGGCAGGGGCAGTTTCTTCAGGTCGCTGAAGCCCTGAAGATCGATGGCGAACTCCTGCCAGCCGGAGCCCAGGGGCTGGCGGTACTGGTAGTAGCCGCTGGTGTCCGAGCCTATCAGCCGCAGGCCGAACGACTTCCTGGTCCCGCTGCTGTCGTTGCTGTGCACCCACAACTTTATGGTGCGGTATCCCGAGTAGTTGGTCTCACCGTCCCGCAAAACCTTCCGGGCGCTTACATAGTGCCCGGCCCGCAGGCTGTCGATATTGAACACCAGGCTCTGCTCAAACTCCACCCGTCCCTGCTCGTCTTTGCGCTCGGTGTTGGGGGGCAGGGTATAGTCGGGGTTATCCCGGTTGTTCTTGACCTCCACCGTCATGGTTTCGCTGGGATCCAGCGGAAAAAGGCTGTCCTGGGTGGAGGCCCCCTGGGACAGCCAGCGGTTGCCGCTGATCTCCACCATGGCGATCTGGAAGGCGGACTGGGCCGGACAGCTGTCCACCCAGATCCTGGCATACTGGATCGAGTTCCAGCCCAGGTTGGCCCCCACCGCCCGGGCAGTGTCCAGCAGGGCCGAAAGCTGGTGCCAGCCGTACTGGTTGGGCAGGCTGCGGGACAGGTCGAAGCGGAAGGTGTAGTAGTTGTCGCTCAGCTGGGGGGCGTCGCTGGTGTCCAGGCCGTTGCCCTTGAGGTCCTCGGAATCGTAGAGCCCGTTGCCCTCGGTGCCGTTGATCTTACGGTAATCCCCGGTGGCGATGTCCACGAAATAGTCGTCATTGCCATCATCGCCTGGCACGGTCAGCTTGTCGTCGCCGGCCACCCGGTCCATCCCCAGGTCCCCGGCATCGGTGTACACCGCCTGGCGGTTGGCGTTGAGCGGTTCACAGTCCACCCGACCGTTTTGGCGGTGGAGGGTGCCATTGCGCTTCCACCGCACCTGATCCTCATTGATGTTCCGCCCGATGTCGACGTGGACTATTCCCTGGTATCCCTTGATCCACAGGTTAAGCAACCGGCTCTGGGTCAGGTCCAGCCCGGTCTTGCTCAACAGATGGGTGATGCCGGCCCAACTATTGGCGGTATCGTCCTGGCCGGATTCGTAACGCAGCATCAGGGTCTGCAGGGTTTCGTCCTTTTTGGTCTCGTCGGTGATGGAGGGATTGATCTCCTTCATCCGCACCTGGAGGGATGGGTTATACCAATAGAAGGTCTTGGCCAGCAGACTGTCGGTTTTGCCCGGCGGCGGGCTGGAACGCACCCAGGCCGAACGGCTGAGCAGAAACTCGTCGGAGACCTTGCTGCCGTCCATGTCATCGATGTAGACCTGGCCCTTGGTGTTGGGGTTGGGAAAATTGCCGGCCAGTTCCCCGGTCAGTCGGAAGCTGGAGGGAGCCTCGGTCTCCACCAGCGGCAGGATGTCGGCCAGCCGGGTCAGCACCTCCGGGGCAGATTGGTAGCTTCCGTCCAACCCGGCCACTATTATCCGTCGGGGCTCCTCGCCCAGTCGGGGCTTCTGGTCCGGGGTCTGCTCGCTGCGGTACAGCCAGGTGCCGCCCAGCTGGCCGCTGTCGCCGAACTTGTAGATACCCCTCATCCCGGCCAGGGTCTTGGAGCCCAGGGCGAAGGATGGCAGGTACTGGTAATCGATGTTCAGGGAAACGCCACTGGATTGGAGCTGCTGTTTGACCCTTTCGCTGAAGGTGACCGTGCCCAGTTCGTAATCCACCGAATAGTCCCCGGCCGGGACCGCCACCCCGTTGATGGTCGCCTTGACGGTTCCCTCCAGCAGGCGGCCCGGGGCGTTGAGATAATATACCGCCAGGTTGGTCCGGTAGGTGATCAGAAACCGAAACTTCCGGACATAGCTGTCCAGGTTCTTCAGGTTGTATATATCGGGATTGCTGTCGGGAAGGGCCGGCCAGGTGAAGGGTCGGGCCATGGGGAAGAAAAAGTACCCCTCCTCCTGGTTTATCAGGTTGTCATAGAGCACCCCCTGGGAATTGGACAGCCCCAAAATCTCCAGAAAGCTACGCCCGCTGGCTGAGTCATAATCCACGTACTGGCTGTTTTTCAGGTACTGCAGCTTGGTGGACAGGGTGGTGAAATCCACCCCGGACTTCTTCAGGGAATAGTAGTTGCGGAGCTGGTAATTCCAACAGTAGCCGTTTACCGGCCCGGGTGGCTGGCAGTTGGCGGGTTTTACCAGCATCAGGGTGTCGTGGTTCTCAAAGTCGTGGCGGCTGGGATAATATCGGCCCCGGCGGGTCTTGTAAGCCACCCCCAGCACCGAGGCATCTTCCAGGGGGCGGGAAAGGATGATCCGGCCCCAGCGGGGGTCGTCCAGAATGAAATCAGTTATTTCGGCCCTGACCTCCAAGGGGACGGGGCCATAGATGGTATCCGCCCCGCCGGAGAAATCCCTCCGGCTGCGGTCGATCAGCAGATGGGTCTTGGTATTGAGGTTAGAGTAGCTGTTGGTGGTGAAAACCTTGACCACCTCAAGGCTGTCGTTGTCCGGCAAGCCCTGGGGCAGGATCTCGTAGATCTGGTACTGCATGTAATCGCGGTCGTCCCAGGCGAAGGAGTCCTTCTGGCTGGTCCCGCTGAAGCTGCTGGTCTGGCTCTGGCCCTCATCCTTGCTGGCAATGGCGGTCAGCTCCAGCCCCCCCAGCCGGGCCACCCCCTTGAGTCCGAACAGGCCCTTATGGACGGTGGTCATCCCCCCCACCAGGCTGGAGCCGCTTAAGGAGAATTCGGTATCCCCGGCCTCCAGGCTCTGCAGCACCTCGTCCTCCTTGCCCTCGTAGCGCAGGCGGATCTTGCTCCGCTTGTCCAGATCGGCCTCGCTGTCGTAGTCGATCAGCACATGCACCCGCTCGCCTATCACCCCCTCCAGATTTACCCGCTGTTCCTGCTTGATGTTGATTCGGCTGTCATCGGCGGTCTTGCTGGCATCCAGATCCCGTCCCTTCTGATTATAGCGGGTGATCTCGTTTCCGGCTGTGATCTTCTGGTTTCCTCCCACCTTGATCTGAGCCCCCGAGCCCAGCACCCGCCCCAGCCCCGGCAGGGGGATCTGGATATCGGGGATCAAGCCCTCCCCGGTCCGTTCCTGGACCGGCTTGGACAGGTAAGCCTGGTTCTGTAGAACCCACGACTCCGAAAGGCCCCGGCTCCGCAGCTGCTCCAGATAGGCACCCAGGCTGGAATATCTTTCCCTGACCGGCAGCTGGGCGATGATCTCCCTCTGGATCATCAGGCCCAGGGAATAATCCAAGCTGTATTGGCTGTTCCTCGCTTGGTCGCGATAGATAGAGGTGTTGCCATCGGCGGCCACCTCCTCCAGTGGCCCGTATTCCTGGCCGGGCAGAACCGCCGGGGCGGAAGCAAGCAGTATCCAGGCCAAGGACAGTGCCAGAGGTGTCCGTCTCCTCATGGCCTAACGGCTCCCGTCTTTCGGCTGGCTGGCTTCACAATTATCTTGCAATTTTGATTGATTAGTAATAACATTATGGTCATGAAAATTCTGGATCGCTATCTTGTCCGAGGACTGGTGCCGCCTTTTGCCATGGCCCTCTCGGTGCTCACCTTTGTGTTGCTGATGGACCGGCTGTTCGAGCTGATCAATCTGATAATCCAGAAGAGGGTTCCGGTGCTGCTGGTGGGGCGGATCTTCATGCTCAGCCTGCCCTACATGCTGACCATGACCATTCCCATGGCGGTTCTGGTGGCGGTTATTATGGGCTTCGGCCGGCTGGCCCAGGACAATGAACTTACCGCCCTGAAGTCCAGCGGGATACCCCTGGCCCGGCTGGTGGCCGCCCCTTTGCTGGCCGGCCTGGCCCTGTCAATCGGGCTTTACATCTTCAACGACCGTTTGCTGCCGGAAACCAACCATCAGGTCAAGAACCTGTTGATGGACATATCGGAGACCAAGCCGGTGCTTCAGCTTAAGGAGAACATCTTTATCAGCGACTTCCCGGATTACAACATTTTGATCCGCCGCATCGACCCCAAGACCTCCCAACTGGGAAACATCACCATCTACGAACAGAAACGCAACTCCCAGCCCCGCACCATTCTGGCCTCCCGGGGCCGGCTTAGTATGATGCCCCAGGCCAGCTCACTGAAACTGGAGCTTCTGGACGGGGAGATCCACCAGCTGGACCCCGAGGACAACTCCCGTTACCACCGGATCAGCTTCCGCAAACACACCATCTACCTGCCCCTGGATCCCCAGGCCCAGCACCAGGTGCGAACCCACCGCAGCGATCGGGAGATGACCTCGGCCATGATGCGCCAGGCGGTGGCTGCAGTGCAGGAAGAACTGAAGCCTCTGCAGTTCCAGCTGACGGACAGCGCCAAGCTGCCGCCCCCCCGCCTCAGCCAACTGAAGGCCGAAATCTATAACCGGACCTCGGAGATGCGGCGCTACCAGGTAGAGATCCACAAGAAGATGGCCATTCCAGCCGCCTGTCTGGTTTTCGTCCTGCTGGGGGTGCCGTTGGGGGTGATTACCCGGCGGGGCAACATGGGGGTCAGCTTCGGGCTGTCCCTGGGATTCTTCGTGCTTTACTACATGGCCCTGATCGGGGGCGAGCAGCTGGCCGACCGCCAGATCCTGTCGCCGGCTCTGTCCATGTGGGCCGCCAACGTTGTCCTGGGGTCCTGCGGACTGCTGCTGCTGGCCTGGCAGAACAGCGAATTTCGGCTGGGCGGAGAACGAAGATGAGAATCAAGCTGCTCGACCGCTACCTTTGGCGTGAGTTCCTGAAGGCCATGTCCTTCTCCCTGCTGGCCTTCGTGCTGATCTTTGTCCTGGTAGACATCTTCGAAAAGCTGGATATATTCATCGACGCCAAAGCCCCCTGGCCGCTGGTGGCGTTGTTCTACCTTTATCAGATCCCCTTCATCACCGTGCTGACCCTGCCGGTGGCCATGTTGCTGGCCAGCATGTCGACCATCAGCAGATCGGAAGAGCGTCGTGTAGGGAAAGAGTGTAGATCTCGGTGGT
>CALGNM010000199.1 GCA_937958665.1 uncultured bacterium
ATCGTATTCGGTGACTGGAGTTCAGACGTGTGCTCTTCCGATCTCGCCATCGAATCCATGACCGTGCTGGAACTGGCCGAGCTGGTCAAGGCATTGGAGGAAAAGTTCGGGGTCAAGGCTGCCGCCCCGGTGGCCGCAATGGCCGCCATGCCCGGCGCCGCCGCCGCCCCGGCCGAGGAGAAGACCAGCTTTGACGTTATTCTGGTCTCCGGCGGGGACAAGAAGATCCAGGTGATCAAGGAAGTCCGGGGCATCACCAGCCTGGGGCTGAAGGAGGCCAAGGACCTGGTGGAGGGCGCCCCCAAGCCGGTCAAGGAAGGCGTCAACAAGGACGAGGCCCAGAAGATCAAGGCCACCCTGGAGGCGGCCGGGGCCACAGTCGAGCTGAAGTAGGCAAAGTTCACAAATAGCCAGGTGCTCAGGGGGCAGTGGTTGCCTCCTGCCACCTGAGGTTGCGTTTGATGGGGCCGTTCCCGGATGTGGTGCCGGGAGCCAAAGCGGTTTCATCAAACGCTGCTTTTAGAGCCCCGTCCGGGGGCGATAATTGTTGGGTCCGGTGCTTTTTTTTTTGGTAAATATCCCACCAGCTATAAGGAGCAGCGCTTTGAAGCAGGTTAAGAGAAAGGACTATTCCAAAATCCAGTCCGGCATCCAGATGCCCAATATGCTGGATATGCAGCTGAGTTCCTTCCGGGACTTCCTCCAGGAGGAGGTGGCCCCTCACAAAAGGAGGAACGAGGGCCTGCAGGCCATCTTCAACGAGATCTTCCCAATCGAGGACGCCCAGAACCGGCTGTCGCTGGAATTCGTGTCCTACAGCCTGGGCAAGCCCCGCTACAGCATCCCGGAATGCCATGACCGCGACATGACCTATGCCGCCCCCCTCAAGGCCGTGCTGCGTCTGGTGACCAGGGATGGCTCCGACCCCAAGGCCGCCCCCCGGGAGGTGATGGAGCGGGAGGTCTTTTTGGGCGAGCTGCCGCTGATGACCGACATCGGCACCTTTGTCATCAACGGGGCCGAGCGGGTGGTGGTCAGCCAGCTGCACCGTTCGCCCGGCGTGTTCTTTGCCGAGAAGAGCCATCCCTCCGGCAAGAAGATCTACACCGCCGAGATCATCCCCTACCGCGGCTCCTGGATAAAGTTCACCATCGACCCCAAGGACCTGCTGTGGGTGTCGATCGACAAGCACCGCAAGTTTCACGCCACCCTGCTGCTGAGGGCTATCGGCTATCCCCAGAACAAGGACATCCTGGGGCTGTTCCACAAGCCGGAGCAGATGCCGCTGAGCTCCGACAAGCAGCTGCTGCAGCGCTACCTCTTCAGCGATGCGGTCAACACCAAGACCGGCGAGGTGCTGGCCAACGCCGGGCAGATGATCACCCCCGAGATTTTGGCCACCCTCCGGCTGGGCAAGATCGACAGCGTCCAGGTGGTGGCCATCGATCCGGTCAAGGACCCGGCCATCGTCCCCCGGACCATGCTGGCCGACAACAACAAGGGGGTCAAGGAGGACGCCCTCTCCAAGATCTACAACATCCTGCATCCCGGCGACGCCATCAGCCCCGAGCTGGCCAAGACCGTGATCGACAAGCTGTTCTTCGACCGCAAGCATTACGACCTCAAGCGGGTGGGGCGCTACCAGCTCAACCGCCGGCTGGGGATGGATATTTCCAACAGCAATGTCCTGGGGCCCAAGGATTTCGTGGAGGTGGTCCGTTACCTGCTGGGACTGCGTTCCAACCAGGGCAATGTTGATGACATCGACCATTTGGGAAACCGCCGGGTCCTAAGGGTGGGCGAGCTGGTGTCCTCCCAGTTCTCGGTGGCCCTGTCCCGGATGGCCCGGATGGCCCGGGAGCGGATGTCGATGTGGGACGGCAAGATCGGAAGAGCACACGTCTGAACTCCAGTCACCGAATACGATATC
>CALGNM010000200.1 GCA_937958665.1 uncultured bacterium
TCGTATTCGGTGACTGGAGTTCAGACGTGTGCTCTTCCGATCTGCTGGAACAGCAGATAGTCCTGAAAGGTTTCCCGCTGGGGTATGATCGGCCCCTCGGACTCATCGGAATTCTCCAGGCTCTGCAAACAGCGGTCGTCTATCCCATCCTGCAGGTAGTCCCGCCAGTCTATCTTGTCCAGCTCCGGGGTCACCGGTTCCTCCGGCTCCGGCGTTTCTTCACCTTCCCGATCCGGCCCCTCCAGCACTTCCTCCAGCATCGGGTTGATCTCCAGCTCCTGGCGGACCAACTGCTGCAGCTCCAGGGTGGGAAGCTGGAGCAGTTTTAAAAGCTGCAGCATTTCCGGAGCCAGCACCTGCCTCAGTTCCTGCCGCAGGCCCAACTTGCCGGGGCTCATGGCTGATCCTTTCCGAAATAGGCCCCCCGGGCCGGGCCATTCACCGAGAGCCGGTCGATCCGGCCCTGATCAAAGAAGAATTCCATCTCCCTCCCGGCGGCCAGGTTCCATCCGCTGGCCCGGCCCTGGTCACTCTGGTGGTAGCGGCTCCAGGCGCTTCCCTGAGCCCGAGCGTAGGCGATCTTGCCCTGGCTGAACTCGACCAGCAGGCTGTCGCACCTGATGCGGTCGGTGTCGCCCGCCCCGGCCAGGAACTGCCTCAGTTCGGCCGAATCCCTGACCACGGCGCTCCTCAGGCTGTCCCCGGCAAAATCCAGCTCCATGGTCCGGCCGGCCAGGTCGGCATCCTCCCGCCAGGCCCGGGG
Organism: uncultured bacterium; assembly: GCA_937958665.1. GTDB lineage: Bacteria > Edwardsbacteria > AC1 > AC1 > EtOH8 > CALGNM01. The sequence continues at coordinate 764 of CALGNM010000200.1, forward strand.
CCCCTCCTCCAGGAACATCCGGCCTTGGTCGCGGAAGTAAGACATCCGGCCGGCCGAAGCCCACAGGCTATCCCCGGCAAAGACTACGCTGCCGGTGGCGATGGCAGTCTGCTGGGCCTGCAGCACCTCCATCCGATCGGCGGTGATGGTGCTGACCCGGCCCTTGCCCTCTATTAGGAAGAATTGCGGCCTTCCGGTCAGCAGGCCGTAGGAGGTCTGGTGCCAGTATTCGCCGTACCCCCCCTCGACCCGGTTGCGAGCGGCCGAATCCTCCATCACGATGTTGCCGAAGGCGAAGCTCCGGGCCAAATCCCTCAGGTGGACCAGGGAGTCGGCCTCCAGGGTCCAGCCCCGGTCATGCAGGCGGGGCCGGCCGTAGAGGACGCTGCGCCCCAGCTTCTTGGAATAGACCGCCTCCCGGCCCGACAGAGAGGCGGTCTGGTCGGTGATCCGCACCGCCCCCCAGATGAAGGCCTTCTCCTGCTGGGTGGATACCCGGGCGCTGTCGCCCCGGATCACCGTCGGCCCGTGGACTATCTCCACCTGACCTTTCAGCCAGGTGACCTTGTCGCTGCCCACCAGCTGGACCCTCATGGAGTTGGCCGAGACCAGGTAGGGCTGGCTGGTGTCCGGGGGCGCCGCCAGGGCCAGGCCGGCCATTATGACAGATACGATAGTCATCGGTCTATATTGAGCAGGTCCTTATGTCCCTTCACATTCTGCTTGAGTTGGATCTCCCTGAGGTCGGAACTGGCCTCCAGCCCCTCCCCGGTCAGCCAGTCATCGCCCTTCTCCAGCCGGACGGCCGATTCGGTGAACAGCCTCTTGGTGTCGTTGTTCCACGCCAGACGGTCGGTGGTCATCACCAGGCTGTCCCGGGTGGTCACCCGGACGTTGCTATGGGCCTCCATGTCCCGGGTAGCCGTATTGACCACCCCCAGGTCGGCGGTCAGGGTGGCATTAATGGAATCGGTACCAGCCTGGTAAAAATTTATCTTCAACTTCCGCAGGTCCACCTCTTGGCTCTTCTCGTAGGTGTCGGCCTGATCGGACATCAGCACCCATGACCGTCTTCCCAGGATAGTTTCAGTCAACTTGAATCCCTCGATGGTCTGGGATGGTATCCGGCCCGCCGCAGGGGGGGCCTGTTCCGGCTTGTGTCCGGTTCCGCAGCCGGCGATCACGGCCCAGGCTAATGCAGCGGCGCCCAGTCTGGCTGATAATTTCAAAATGCCGGTTTCTCCTTCCATCGCAGATGCATCCATACCCATTGGGTTATATCTTGCCTAACGAACTCCTCCAGGGCGGCAGTCTGCCTCTGGACCATGTCCCTGATCCGGTCCTCCCTGCCCAGGGACGGATCGAACTCCAGAGCCGGCTTGATGGTGATGGTATGCCTTCCGTCCGGCTGCCGGTGAATGGCCAGCGGCACCACCGGGGCCCCGGTCCGTTCGGCCAGAGCGGCGGCACCCGACGGGGTACGGGCCGGTAGGCCGAAGAACTCCGTATCCACGCTGGCCACCCTGGTATCCTGGTCGATCAGCACGCCCAGGGCATGGCCGCTCCTCAGATCGCGCAGGGCCTCCCGGGCCCCGCTGTCCCGGTCGATCACCCTGACCCCCTGCCCGGAGCGCAGCCGGGTCAGCAGGCGGTCCAGCCGTTCATCGTTCATCCTCTTCCCGACCACGCTGATCCGGTATCCCTGGCGGGAGAACCAAGCCGGTATCAGCTCCCAGCAACCGATGTGCCCGGTAATCGCCACCACCCCCCGGCCCAGCCGGTAGGCGGCATCGAAATGCTCCAGGCCTTCCACCACCACCCGCCGGTTCAGTTCCTGGTCGGAAAGCCGGTGGAGGTTCACCGCGGTCACCGCCGAGAGGGCCATCTGGCGGAAAACCTCCCTCCCCAGCCGCTGATGATCAGCCCGACCAGGAAATACCAGCCTCAGGTTGAACAGCGCCTTCTTGCGCTCCTTGGCCAGCACCAGCCATGCCAGTCGGGACAGACCCGAGGCCAGCGATTCGGCCGCATTCTCCGGCAATGCCTGAACCAGAAAAAGCACCAGCCGGATAAGGATATATTTGAAGAACCTTCTGCCCCTTTTTTTCACGATTAAATTTACCACAGCCGGTGTCCCATTTCAAGACAAAAAGGCTCCTTATCGAATAAGGAGCCTTTGCGATGCCCACAAACTGAATTCATAACACTATGCAGAATATATATGTTAGGAGATTGCTTTGCCTCCTGTCAATAGCACAGCAAAATTTATACCAAATTTATTGCCAGCCCTCTTGGTATCCGTCAGGTCAACCGCACTTCTTTATTACCCCTGACCACCCGGCCTATCGGATACGCCCCCGGCATCAACCGATTTACGCTTTTCAAACAATTCAATTCTTCGATAACCTGCCCAGCATTCCGGTTGGCGACGATGAGGACAAACCCTATCCCCATGTTGAACGTCCGGTACATGTCGTCCTGCGGCACCTTGCCCTTCCTCTGCAGGAGATCAAAGATCGGCAGGGCCGGCCAGGAGCCCAGAGAGATCTCCACCCCGCATTTTTCCGGCAGGACCCGGGGAATGTTGTCCAAGAATCCGCCTCCGGTGATATGGGCCATGCCCCTGATCAGCCCCTTATCCAGCAGCGGGGAGACCTGCCTTAAGAACGATGGGTGGACCTTGAGCAAGGCCTCGCCCACCGTGCTTTTCAGCTCCGGCAGATAGGTGGAGGTCTTATATCCGCACTTTTCAAACAGAATCTTCCGGGCCAGCGAATAGCCGTTGGTCTGCAGGCCGTTGGTGGCCAGCCCGATTACCACGTCCCCCGGCTTGATGGTCCTTCCGGTAATCAGCTTCTTCTTTTCCACCACTCCGACAATGAACCCCGCCAGGTCGTAGTCGCCGATGGCATACATCCCCGGCATCTCGGCGGTCTCGCCCCCGATCAGGGAACAGCCGTTCTGCTTACAGGCTTTGGCGAAGCCGGTGATGATGGACTCGAATATCTTGGGCTCCAACCGGCCAAAGGCGGCATAATCCATGAAAAACAGCGGCCGCGCACCCTGCACCAGGATGTCGTTGACGCAGTGGTTGACCAGGTCCTGGCCCACCGTGTCGTGCTTCTTGGCCAGCAGGGCCACCTTGAGCTTGGTGCCCACCCCGTCGCAGGAGGAAACCAGCACCGGCTGTTTGTAGCCTTTCGGCGAGCCGTCGAACAGGGCTCCGAACCCGCCGATATCGGTCAGCACGTTCTGGGTGAAGGTGGAGCGGACCAGTTTCTTTATCCGTTGGACCGATTCGGTCCCGGCATCGATGTTGACGCCCGCATCTTTGTAGCGCATGAATTTCTTTCGTGTCATTCCCGCAAAAGGGGGAATCCAGTTATTTTTTTACCAACAAGCTCAGATTATCCTCTGTATCCTTGCTTGCCTGTATCTCTTGCCTTATGATTTTGAATCCGATCCCTTCAATTTCCTTCAAAATATCTTCCGGTCTGCCTATATACCTTCGGGCTACTCCACCCCAAACCATGCACCGGGTCTCGGCGTCAAACATCTTGATAACTTCCGGCTCCTTCGGCTCGCCGCACATGGTGCTTACATAGAATATCCCGCCCGGCTTCAAAACCCTGTGTGCCTCCTTTAGCACTTTTCCCCTGTCGTCTCCTATGATGCAATGCAAACAATGCCCGTCTATCACAATATCGAAATATCCGTCCTCCCAGCTGCTCAGGTTCGTAACATCCCCGATTTCGAAATCTGCTTTCAGCTTTGCGCCGAGAACCTTCTCCCTGGCCCACTCGATGGCCGTCGGCGAGATATCGATGCCGCTTACGTCATAGATCGGAAGAGCACACGTCTGAACTCCAGTCACCGAATACGATCTC
>CALGNM010000201.1 GCA_937958665.1 uncultured bacterium
AAAAGGGGCTGGCCTGTTCCCAGGCCCAAGGGGAATTAGCCAGGCTCAAGGAGGACGACCGCCGCCAGCGGGAGATCATCGCCAGCCTGAAGAATTCGGTGGCCACCATGGAGAAGGACCACAGCGAGCGGTCTCGGGTTTTCATGGTGCTGTTGGAATTGGCCCGAACCCTGGGCGGCAGTCTGGAAAAGGAGAAGCTGCCCATGTTGCTGCTGCGCATCTCCCAGCAGCTGTTTGACGCCGAGGAAAGCATCTTCTTTCAGGTCAGCGAGGATACCGGGGAGCTGGAGGCGGTAGAATCGATCGGGTTGGACCCCAAAGTTGCCGAATCGCTCTGCCAGAAAGTGGGAGAGGGCTATGTCGGGCATACCGCCGCCAAGCGGGTGATCATGACCAAGGAGGACTTTGAGACCGAGAGCAACCTGGTCAAGCAGAAGCTGGAGAACACCCGAGACAAGCGGATCAATCCGATATTGTGCATTCCCCTGGTGCAACGCAACAGTCTGCTGGGGGTGGTATCACTAGGCAAGATCCAGCGCCGCTCCAAGGAGGAGCGCAACCTGCTGCTGATTTTTCAGAGCCTGGGCTCGATGGCCCTGGACAACGCCAGCCTGTTCGAGAAGCTCTACACCAAGGACAAGCTGACCGGCCTGCTAAACCGTCGCTATTTCGACGAGCGGGCCTCGGCTGAGCTAAACCGGGCCAAGCGTTTCGGGCACAAGCTGTCCTTTGCCCTGATGGACTTGGACAATTTCAGAGCGTTCGTGGAAAGCAACGGAAGCCAAGCGGGAGACAAGGTGCTGGCTCGGATCGGCCTGCTGCTTAACGAGCATGTCCGCCGGATTGACATCTCCTGCCGGATGGATGAGGACAAGTTCGCCGCAGCCCTGTTGGAGACCGACAAACCCCAGGCCCTGATGTTCGCCGAGAAGATTAAGAAAATAATCGATTATGATGTGACCATCAACGACCAGGCCTTCTCCAGCCAGCGGTTGTCGGTTAGCATGGCGGTGATGACCTTCCCCGATGACGGGCTTTCGTATGAGCAGATGCTCCACGACGCCTCGGCCAAGCTGGCCGAGGTCCAGGCCCAGGGGGGCAACCGGATCATCAGCCAGATAGGGCCAACATCATGAGGATCGCCCCGGAAGGAATGGCCACCATCGTGATCGCCGGCCTTCTGTTCCTGATCTCCCTGTTGGCTTGGATCTGGGTTCGCAGCCATTATCTGGGCTACCTGGTGGCAGCCTTTCTGCTGGTGACCCTCTTCATGTTGTTCTTTTTCCGCGATCCCGAACGGTCCACCCGGTGGCAGCCGGGTCAGATCATCTCCCCGGCCGACGGCAAGGTGGTGGTGGTGGCTCCGGTTCGCGACAGTTTTCTGATCAAGGGGCCGGCCCTCCAAATCAGCGTCTTTCTGTCGCCTCTGGATGTCCACATCAACCGGATACCGGTCAAGGGACGGGTGATACACCGCCAATATCATCCCGGCAAGTTCCTGCCGGCCTTCGAGGAAAAGGCTTCCTTGGCCAACGAGCAGATGCACCTGGGAATCGAGACCGACGGAGGCACGATTCTGATGAAGCAGATAGCCGGCATCCTGGCCCGCCGGGTGGTCTGTTATCCCGATATCGGCGATCGGGTTGAAGCCGGGCAAAGGATGGGGCTGATGAAGTTCGGTTCGCGGGTGGACCTGCTGCTGCCGCCTGATTCCGAGGCCCTGGTCAAGCCGGGGGACCGGGTGGTGGGCGGGGTAAGCCTGCTGGCCCGCTTAAAATCAAAAGGGGACCGCTATGGCCTCAAGCATTAAAACCCCGGCCTTTCTGCCCAGTGTCTTTACCAGCGGCAACCTGTTCTGCGGGCTGTTGGCGGTGATCGAAGCCTTCAACGGCAACTACTACCGGGGGGCCTGGCTGATCGTCCTGGCCGGGTTCTTCGATTCGGTTGACGGAATGGTGGCCCGGCTTACCAAGCACTACAGCCGGTTCGGGGCCGAGTTGGACTCCCTGTCGGACCTGATTTCCTTCGTACTGGCCCCCATGCTCCTGATCTTTCCCCTGGTGCTCAAGGGCCTGGGGGTGTGGGGCAACCTGACCGCCTTCGCCTTCGTGGTGACCGGCGCCATTCGCCTGGCCCGCTTCAACGCCAATCTGCGGTGCATGGGAGAAAAGGAGATCTTCCAGGGCCTTCCCACCCCGGCGGCCGGAGGAGTGGTGGCCGGCTTTCTGCTATTCAACAACGCAGTCTACTATGACCTGTCATTGCTGCGTTTCATCCCCCTGGTGATAGTCCTGCTGTCCTTCCTGATGGTCAGCAACATCGAATACCCACCCCTGCCCAAGCTGGCCGCCGGCAGCCTGCGGTCCTACATAATCTATGCCGGGCTGCTGCTGGCCATCCTCGGCCTGATCAAGAATCCCAACCTGACGATCTTCCCCATCCTGACCGGCTACATTATATTCGGCCTGCTGCGGAGGGTCTACAGGTCAAGCCACATAGAACGTCTGAAGAATAGGAGGAAGAAGAACCTTGCTGACAGCTGAGATACACGTCACCCTCAAGGACCTGGTGCTGGACCCCCAGGGCACAACCCTCAAGCGCTCCCTGGAGGCCCTGGGTTTTACCGGGGTGGCCGAGGTCCGGATGGGCAAGTACATCCAGGTGCGTTTCGACAGCGACGACCGGAAAGCGGTGGAGAGACAGGTTGACGAGATGTGCCAGAAGATCCTCTCCAACCCGGTGATCGAGCAGTACCGCTTCACCATCCGGGAGGGGCAATGAAGTTCGCGGTCATCACCTTTCCCGGCTCCAACTGCGACTACGACTGCTACCGAGCGATCAGGGATCACCTGCAATGCCCGGTGGAGTACATCTGGCACCGGGAAGACAGCCTGCGGAGTTGCGATTGCGTGATCCTGCCGGGTGGTTTTTCCTATGGGGATTATCTGAGGACCGGGGCCATTGCCCGGTTCTCGCCCATTATGAGGCGAGTAACCGAGTTCGCCCAGCGGTGCGGACCGGTAATCGGCATCTGCAACGGCTTTCAGATCCTGCTGGAGAGCGGCTTGCTGCCGGGGGCCATGCTGGTCAACCGGGGTCTGCAGTTCATCTGCCAGCCCGTACACCTACGGGCCGAAAACACCAATTCCCCATTCACCGCCAGCCTGAAGCCGGGCCAGATCATCCGGATACCAATAGCTCACAAGGAGGGCAACTACTACGCCGACGACCGCATGATCCGACAGCTGGAAGACAACGGGCAGGTGGCCTTCCGTTACTGCGACCCCCAGGGGCGCCCCACGCCCGAAGCCAATCCCAACGGCTCGATCAACAACATCGCCGGGATCACTAACCGCCGGGGCAACGTTCTGGGGATGATGCCCCACCCCGAGCGGGCCATGGACAAACTGTTGGGCTCCGATGACGGAAGGATTATTTTTCAATCCATCGCCCGGCACCTGGGAGGAGGGGCATGCTGAACTCCGTTCGCCGACAGCCGGACGTCAACGCCATCGCTGGTCTGCTGACCAGGCTGGACCAGATCCTGGCCGGGGATCCGGAGCGGATGATCCCCCGCCTCAGGAAGCTGGCCCGGGAGGTGGACCGGCTGGTGCCCTACCACGATGGCCACATCTTGCGGGTAACCTTCTATTCCCTGGCCATCGGCCTCCGGATGGGGCTGCCCCAGGAGGATCTATTGACCCTGGAGGTGGCCGCCCTGCTCCACGACTTCGGGAAGCTGGGCGTGGACGAGGCCACCTTGGAGAAGGAGGAACAATTGAGCGGGGAGGAGCTGGCCGAGATACACCACCATGCCGAGCGGGGATTCCATATCATCTCCGGCTTCTCCCGGCTGGGGGGGGTGGCTGACATCATCCGGGACCACCACGAGAAGTTCGACGGAAGTGGTTATCCCAACCGCAAGAAGGGGCACGATATAAGTCTGCTGGCTCGCATCATCGCGGTGGCTGACGCCTATGACGCCATGACCGCCGACCGGCCCTACCGCAAGGGTCTGCCCCGCCAGCAGGCCGAGGCCGAGCTGCTGGCCTATTCCGGCACCCAGTTCGACCCCCAGGTGGTCGGCTGTTTCGTCAACCATGTCCAGGACAAGAAACCCGACATCCGCATCACTTTGCTCAGCAAGACCTTCAAGATATCCCGCCACCGTCCCCGGATCGGCCGGGGACGGTCGGCCCCGGAGACGAGACACCGGCCTACCGGGGTCAACCACAATTGAACCGCAACATTTTCGGGGCAAGATGACCAAAAAACCGGAACCAACAGTCAATCTGGAGCTGGCCCGCAGTTTCGGACTGAACGAGGAAGAGTTCGAATCGATCGGGCGGATAATGGGAAGGACCCCCACCTATACCGAGCTGGGAATATTCTCGGTGCTATGGTCCGAGCATTGTTCCTACAAGAACTCCAAGCCGCTTCTGAAGCTGTTTCCAACCCGGGCCCCCCAAGTTCTGCAGGGGCCGGGAGAGAACGCCGGGATAGTTGACATCGGCGACGGGCTGGGGGTGGCCATGAAGGTGGAGAGCCACAACCACCCCTCGGCCATCGAACCCTACCAGGGTGCGGCCACCGGCATCGGCGGCATCCTGCGGGACATTTTCACCATGGGGGCCCGGCCCATTGCCCTGATGGACCCCCTGTACTTCGGAGAGCTCTCAGATCCCCACGTCCGGCACCTGTTCGCCGGGGTGGTTTCGGGCATTGCCGACTACGGCAACTGCGTGGGCATCCCGACGGTGGGGGGCTCGGTGGTGTTCGACCAGTCCTACACCACCAATCCGCTGGTCAACGTGATGTGCCTGGGGCTGGTGGAGAACAAGAAGATAATGCGAGGCTTCGCCTCAGGCCCGGGCAACCTGGTGATAGCGGTGGGGGCCACCACCGGCCGGGACGGCATCCATGGGGCCACCTTCGCCTCGGAGGAGCTTTCGGAGGAATCATCGGCCAAGAGGCCATCGGTCCAGATCGGCGATCCCTTCACCAAGAAGCTGCTGCTGGAGGCCACTCTGGAGCTGATCGAATCCGGCCTGGCAGTTGGCATCCAGGACATGGGGGCGGCCGGGCTGACCAGCTCCTCGATCGAGATGGCCTCCCGGGCCGGGACCGGCCTGGAGCTGGACATGTCCCGCGTTCCCTTGCGGGAGGAGGGGATGACACCCTACGAAATCATGCTTTCGGAATCCCAGGAAAGGATGGTGGTGGTGGCCCCCAAGGAAAACTATGATCAAATTAAAGCAATATTTGATAAATGGGAGCTAAACTGCTCATCAATAGGCATAGTTACCGATGACGGGAAGGTCAGAATCAAATGGGGTGATCAGGTCTTTGCCGACATTCCGATAAGGGCCTTGGTGGACGAGGCCCCTGTATATCAACGGGAGAGCCGTGAGCCCGCTTATCTGGCCAAGCTCAAGCAATTCGACCAAACCTCCATTCCAGAGCCGGATGATCTGTCAAAAGCCTTGTTGCAGGTCCTGACGGCTCCCACCATCGCCAGCAAGCGCTGGGTGTACCGCCAGTACGACCATCAGGTGCGGACCAATACCGCCGTCCTGCCGGGATCGGACGCCGCAGTCCTGAGGATCAGGGGAACCACGAAGGCCATTGCCATCACCACCGACTGCAACGGCCGCTACTGTTATTTGGATCCCTACCGGGGCGGGGCCATCGCAGTGGCCGAGGCCGCCCGCAACCTGGCCTGCTCCGGGGCCAAACCCCTGGGGCTGACCGATTGCAGATCGGAAGAGCACACGTCTGAACTCCAGTCACCGAATACGATCTC
>CALGNM010000202.1 GCA_937958665.1 uncultured bacterium
CCCCGGCTACAGCGCCAGGAAGGAGGGTGAGGACCTGGTGGCTCTGGATGTCGGACTGACCAAGGCCCTGACCTCCGAGGGCCATGCCCGGGAACTGGTGCATCACATCCAGAATCTGCGCAAGGAATCGGGGCTGGAGGTGTCCGACCGCATCGCCATCTCCTATTGCGGCGATCAGGAATTGGAGGAAGCCATCGCCGGGCACCGGGACTACATCAGTTCCGAGACCCTGGCGGTGAGCCTGGAGAGGAGTCAATCGGCTGACGGCCAGCCGGCCGAGATCAACGGGAAACCGATAACCATAGCCATCAACAAGATCAATCCTTAGGGGGAGAGGTAATGAACAAGAAAGACCTCCAGTACTTTGAGCAGAGGCTGAGCGAGGAGATGAAACAGTGCCTGTCGGAGCTCAGCAAGATCGAGAACGGCGAGCTGATGAGCAACCAGAAGGAGGCCTCCGGGGACCTGTCCTCGTATTCCTTCCATATGGCCGACCAGGGGTCCGATACCATGGAGAAGGAAAAAAGTGTCTTCCTGGTCTCCTCCAAGGGCAAGGATCTCTACGAGATCGATCAGGCTCTGTACCGCATCAAGGAGGGTAAGTTCGGCATCTGCGAGAACTGCGGCAAGGAGGTGGAGAAGGACCGGCTGGAGGCCGTGCCCCACGCCAAGTTCTGCATCAAGTGCCGCTTGGAACAGGAAAAACAGGACAAGAGCCAGGGCAAGTGATGGGTCCTGATCCCCAAAACAATCTGAAGGGAAGACTGACCCTGTTTGCGGTGGCCCTGTTGGTTTTCTTTCTGGACCAAGCCAGCAAGATGATGGTGCAGGGCCAGATGGCCTTGGGGGAGAGCCGGGAGGTGTTGGGCGATTTCTTGAGGTTCACCTACATCCTCAACCCCAACGGGCTGATGGGACTGTCTTTCGGTCCCTGGACCAGATACCTGCTTCTCCCCCTGTCGCTGACCGCCCTGGCGGCCATAGTCTATTTCTACTTCCGATGGCAGGGCAAGAACCTTTTGGCCGCAGTTTCGCTGGGCATGATTCTGGCCGGAGCGGCCGGAAACCTGCTGGACCGTTTCCGGCAGGGGGCTGTGGTGGATTTCATCGACGCCGAATTTCCTGATATCAGCCTGGCTCCTTTCCGCCTTGGCCCGCTCAGCTTTGGCGGATATCACCTCGAGCGCTGGTACACCTTCAACCTGGCCGACAGCGCGGTGCTGGCGGGAGTGGCCATCCTGCTGGTGATCACCCTGCGGGAGGAAGATCGGAAGAGCACACGTCTGAACTCCAGTCACCGAATACGAT
>CALGNM010000203.1 GCA_937958665.1 uncultured bacterium
CGGCGACCACCGAGATCTACACTCTTTCCCTACACGACGCTCTTCTGATCTCTGGGGTTTGGTGGCAAGCTGCTTGAGGGACATGCTGCCGTCCAGGTACAGACAAGAGACATTGGAGGCCACCGCTTCTTTGAGGCGGAAGGTTCCGATCACATCGGGGTCTCGGGTGGTCCCGGACACCAGCCCGGTGAAACGAAGCTTGCCCTCCAGGTCCCTGATGCCCAGCAACGGGCCGAACTGGGACAGCTCGATCTCCTCGGTCTCCACATCCACGCTCAGCGCTTCCGGGTATATCTCGCCCTTCACATTCAGCCTGGCCTGTCCGCTGGCCAAGCTGAACTGGTCGATTATCAACGACTTGTCTAAATACCTCAGTTCGCTCCTCAACTGGTCCAATGGCAGCTGGTTGATCAGGCTGCGGTCGATCGCCAGTTCAGCTTTGGCCCAGGCCAGATCGGGCTTGAACCCCCTCCCGTTCAGCGAAAGCCTCCCGTTGATCTCGGTCTTCAGGCCTCCCTCCCCTGATTCCATGATGGCTCCGGCATCAGCCCGAATGAGTTCCACCTCCAACCGATAGCTGCTGTCGGCCAGATTTAAGGCGCCAGTCCCGCTCACCAGGCCATCCCCCGCATGGAGCTCCAACCTCTCCATTCGCACCAGGCTGTCCCTCATCTCCATCCTAAGGTCCAGGCCGGCAAGGCTGATGCCATTGACCACTGCCTGCCGGGAGCTTACTTTTAGGCAGCCCCGAATCGAATTGATTTTCCCCTCCGCCCGGGACGATATCCTTACCTGGCCGGCCCAGGGCTTATTTTCGGCCGGCAGCAGACTGGAGGCCTCGGACAGCTCTATCCCGGCCTCCAGCCGGTCAAGCCTGAAACATCCGGTGCGGCGGTCGAACCCGGCAGTAAGCTCCAAGCTGCTCCCCTGGGTGGCCAGTCCCAGGCCTTGGATGGAAAGGCTGTCACCATCAATGGCCAGCCGGCCTTGGGCCCGGCTTAGGGCTAGCCGGCCGCCGCGGTAACGGCCCCTCATTTTCCTCAAGTGAGCCTGCAGCCGTGGCCCGCCCATCTCCAGGCTCATCTGCAGGTCGATGCTGTCGGCCTGATGCTTGGCCCCCGACATCTCGGCCGTAAATGAAAGGTTTGACAGGGTGATATCCGACACCGCCAACGGTGGCAGGCTGATCGAGCCGCTGGGCTTATCCGTCCGGGTGGTATCGGTTTTGAACAGCCCCTGATAATTCCATCTGCCTTCGGCATCCTGTTTTAGATGGATGACGGCCCCTTCCAGCAGTATCTGGCCCACCGCCAGCTTCCCTTGGCGAATGGTTCTCCAGGGGCTGGCCTGCAGTTTGATCACCGGAACGCTCAACAATCGGCCCCGCGACAGGGAATCACCGGCGGCGATTTCCAAATCCCTGACCACCAAGGTCAGGGGCAGTCGGAACTCCACCCCGGCCACCGCGAACTCCCGTCCCAAGAGGCCGGACAACCTTCCCTCCAGCTCCCTTTTCAGGCTATCCCGCCAGGCCCGGCTGGAGCCCATCAGAAACAGGCCGGCCAGCCCCAATATCAGGATTGACCCGAGAAGGCAGATGATGGTATTTGATGTCCTGGCTCGCATCAGAAGGCATGTCCCAGGTTGATATGGAAAAGTCCGTTCCGGATCGATATGGTGCCCTCGGTCTTGACCGCGTAATCCAAACGCACCGGACCCACCGGAGTGATGAATCTCAGGCCGGCCCCGGTGCCGCCGTGATACTGCTGCCACTTGACATCGCCGAAACCGCCCCAGACGTTGCCGGCGTCGGCGAAAAGCACCGCTCCGAACATCCAGTAGATGGGAATCCGCAATTCCAGATTTCCGTTGACCAGCATATTGGTGATGCTCAGAGTGTCGGCCTGAATCTCGTCGGTCTGATATCCCCGCAGATTCATCGAGCCTCCCAGCTTCAGCCGTTCCTGGATGGGTACCGGGCCGTTCCTTCCATAGGTATAAATGCCTGAGGCCCGGGCCCGCCAAGCCAGAACCAGCCCATGGCCCAGCCTTCGGTATACCGAAACATCGCCGGATGTCTTTCGGTAGTCGTTGGAACCGCCCAACACTGAACCGGCGTTGTCCACCCGGAAACTGGCGTTGACCCCCCGGACCGGGAGATCGGAAGAGCGACGTGTAGGGAAAGAGTGTAGATCTCGGTGGTCGCC
>CALGNM010000204.1 GCA_937958665.1 uncultured bacterium
CACCGAGATCTACACTCTTTCCCTACACGACGCTCTTCCGATCTCCAAAGCTTCCTTGGGCAGTTGGCCCCGGGCCTCGAAGATAAAGCTCATCTCGGTGAACCTTCGGGGATGCTCCTCGGCCCGGGTTCCGTTCATCAGGACCCGGAAGCCCGATAGGCCAAGGCGCTTCTTCTTAAGAATGGACACCACGTCCATGGCCATGCATCCGGCCTGGGCAATCAGCAGCAGCTGCATGGGAGTGAACCCCGAGGGGATGCCCTCCCGGCGCGATTCCACCACAATGCCGTGCCCATTGTCGTCGCTGGCCGCAAACTGCAGGTCCTTTATCCATTCCAATGTTAAAGACATCAAATATCGACCTCTTCCTGTCCCTCCCCTTGGGGGGAGGGGGGTTATGGGGTTGTTTAATAGTTTTCGGCCAGAATCTCGTAGTAGCTTTGGGGATGGGCGCAGGCCGGGCAGGCCTGGGGGGCCTCGGCTCCCTCGTAGACATAGCCGCAGTTGCGGCAGCGCCACTTGACCTTCTTGCCCTTGCTGAAGACCTGCTTGTTTTCAATATTGGCCAGCAGTCTGCGGTAGCGGGCTTCGTGCTCGCGCTCCACCTCGGCGATGAATAGGAAGACCTTGGCGACCTCGGAGAATCCCTCCTGGTCGGCGATGGCGGCGAACTCGGGATAAAGCTTGGTGTGCTCCTCGTTCTCCCCGTCGGCGGCGGCCTTCAGGTTCTGGGCGGTGGAGCCAATCTTGCCGGCCGGGTACATGGCGGTGATTTCCACATCTCCACCCTCCAGGAACTTGAAGAAGCGCTTGGCGTGTTCCTTCTCGTTGTCGGCGGTCTCGGTGAAGAACCAGGCTATCTGTTCAAAACCCTCCTTCTTGGCCACCGAGGCGAAATAGGTGTAGCGGTTGCGGGCCTGGGATTCCCCGGCAAATGATTTCAAAAGATTCTGCTCGGTGCGGGTGCCTTTTAAGCTTTTCATAATCCCTCCTTGGCGGTTATCGATTTGATTTTTACTGGCGGGTTCTGGAGCGCTGTCGGGCCGGTTGTGGTTTTAAGGCTTGGCGGCCCATAGGCCGTGCAGATTGCAGAACTCCTTGGCAGTCACCTCGGTTGCCTGGCAGGTGAACTCCGCCTCCGGGGCGTCGCCAGGCTTGAGGTATTTGCGGTAAACCCGGCCCTCGGCATACAGGGCGATCCACTCAATGTAGTGCTTGTCCTCCATGGGATGGGCCACCGACCCCACCCTGACCCTCCAACCCTGGTCGGTACGCTCGATCGCCGGAACGTGCTTCTCCTTGGCCGCATCGACCGTATTTTCAATGAAAAGCTTCATGGGCTTGCCGCAGCACACCAGCTCGCCCTTGCCTCCGTGCAGCACCTCCACGATGTTGCCGCAGATTTCGCACTTGTAAACCTGGTTTCTTTCGGCCATGGCACATTTCTCCTTGCTTTATGGATTTTTCAATAAAGGCTATCCGTTGAGTTCCAGATACTGTTGGGCGGCTATGGCGGCGGTGGCCCCGTCCCCCACCGCGCTGGAGACCTGGCGGACCAGCTTCTGCCGGACATCGCCGCAGGCGTAGATGCCGGGGATTGAGGTGGCCATGCGCTCGTCGGTTATGATGTAGCCAGCCCCGTCTGTTTTGACCACGTCCCGGACCAACTCGCTGTTGGGATTATAGCCCACATAGATGAAGGCCCCGGCGGCCGGGATCACCTCTTCCCGGAGGGTTTGCTTGTCCATGACCCGGATGCCGGTCACGCCGGAGCTGCCCTCAATTCCCAGAATGTCCTTGTTCCAGGCAAATTCTATCCTGTCATTGGCAAAGGCTATCTTTTGGATGGATTCGGCCGCCCGCAGGGCGTTGCGTCGGTGGACCACCGTAACCTTGGAGGCCAGTCCGACCAGGTAGATGGCCTCCTGGACGGCCGAATCTCCTCCGCCCAGCACCGCCACCGGCTGGTTTTTAAAGAAGGCTCCGTCACACACCGCGCAGTAGGAGACCCCCTTGCCCAGCAGCTCCTTTTCGCCCGGCACGCCCAGCTTTTTGGGGAAGGCCCCGGTGGCGATGATCAGGGCCCGGGACTTGACGGTTCGGCCGTCGGACAGCCTGGTCAACTGGTATTTATCAGCCGGGGAAATTGATTCCGCCTGGGCGGAGATTATCTCGGCCCCGAACTTTTTGGCCTGCTGTTCCATCTTCTGGGCCAGATCGAAGCCGGATACACCTTCGGGAAACCCGGGGTAGTTGTCGATCTGCTCGGTGTTGGCCACCAGGCCCCCGGGCATCATTTTTTCGATGATCGCCGCCCGCAGACCTCCCCGTCCGGCATAGAGCCCGGCGGTCAGCCCGGCCGGTCCGCCCCCCAGAACGGCAATATCGCAGGAAAGGTGTTGGCTCATCGAGATACGTCCGAGGTTGCTTCGGCTGGTTCGAACACCCGGCAGCTTTGGACGCAGCGGCCGCAATCGATGCATTTCTCCTGGTCGATATAGGGGGCCTGGTGGCCGTCCTGCTTGATGGCCCCCACCGGGCAGACCCGCAACGACGGGCAGCGGTGGTTCTGGGGGCAGAATTCCTTGCGGACCCGGATCATTCGGCCGCCCTCAGGATGTGGTTGATGAACACCGGCTCCGGCTGGGCCCCCTCGAACTGGATGGTCTCGTTGATGACCACCTTGGGCACCCCCATCACTCCGTATTTCTGGGCCAAGTGGGGGAACTCCACCGACTCCACCATATGGGCGGTGACCAGGTCGCCTTCCACCGCCGCCTGGTGGGCCAGCCTGACCGCGGCCGGACAGTATGGGCAGGTGGAGATCGGAAGAGCGTCGTGTAGGGAAAGAGTGTAGATCTCGGTGG
>CALGNM010000205.1 GCA_937958665.1 uncultured bacterium
GCGACCCCCGAGATCTACACTCTTTCCCTACACGACGCTCTTCCGATCTAGCGAGTACGAGTACCTCAACGAGAAGAACGGCTACTCCCAGGCCGCCAAGGTGGCCGGGCGGGGGATGGACGCGGTCTCCATAGTCCATCTGCTGATCATGCTGTTCATCGTCCTTGGGAACATCGGCTACCTGGTGGCCCGGCATAAAACGAGCAAGAAGTAGGGAGGACCGGAAATGATATTCTCAACCAATCCCTGGGTGTGGATCGCCGCCATCCTGACCCTGTGCATCTTCTCCTTCCTGTACAAGGAGAACCCCTTCTATCGCTTTGCCGAGCACCTGTTCGTGGGGATCTCGGCCGGCTACGGGGTGGCCATCTACTGGAACAACGCCATCGTCCCCAACCTCTATGTGCCGCTGTTCGTGGAGCACAACCTGTGGTTCATCATCCCCGGATTGCTGGGCCTGATGTTCTTCTTCCGGTTCGTGCCCAAGACCAGCTGGCTGATCCTGATCCCGATGGCGGTGCTGCTGGGGGTGGGCAGCGGGATGGCCCTGGCCCCCACTATCCAGGCTGACATCATCCGCCAGATGCAGAGCACCATCGCCGACGCCACCAACCTGTCCCAGGGCGGCTGGGGCCTGCTGTGGGGTCTGGTCTCCCTGCTGGGGGTGCTGACCACCCTGAGCTTCTTTTTCTTCTCCCGGGAGCACAAGGGGGTGCTCAAGTTCTCGGCCAACGTCGGCATCTGGTTCATCATGATCGGATTCGGGGCCTCCTTCGGCAACACGGTGATGGCCAGAATATCCCTGCTGATCGGCCGGGTCCAGTTCCTGCTGACCGAATGGATACACCTAGTAAAGTAGAGTTGAGCCCTCTTCACGGGGGAGGGCCAGGCGGGGTTATAAGGTCCCAGGCTGAGCGAAGCCGGCTGGAGTAGGGGGCTCAAAACATAAATAAGCAAACCAAGCGTAAATAATCTGCCGCAATAATCCGACCGACATGTCTAAAAGCGATGAGAAGATAATCTGCCGCTGTGAGGACGTCACCGAAGCCGAGGTCCTGATAGCCATCGAGCAGGGGGCCACCACGGCCGACGAGGTCAAGCGCCTGACCCGGGCCGGGATGGGGCACTGCCAGGGCCGGACCTGCCGCCGGTTGGTCAACCAGCTGCTGGCCAAAAAACTGGGGCAGAAGCCCGAGGCCCAGCGGCCGGTCACCCAGCGCTCCCCGCTCCAGCCCATCTCCCTGAAAACCCTGGCCGACTCCTGACCAATGGCCAATCATTCCGACGTCATAATAATCGGCGGGGGCATCATCGGGGCCGCCTCCGGATACTATCTGGCCCAGGCCGGCCTGAAGGTGAGGATCCTGGACAGGGGTTATTTGGGGTCGGGCTCCACCGGAAGGTGCATCGGGGGAATCCGCCAGCAGTTCACCTCCGAGGGGTCCATCAAATTGATGATGGAAAGCGTCCGCCTGTTCGGGGAGATGTCGGAGGAACTGGGCACCGATGTCCACTGGCACAACGGGGGTTATCTGTTCCTGGCCCACGACCAGCAGCGCAAGGAATCCTTCCTGCAGAACATCGCCATCCAGAGGCAGGCCGGGCTGCAGGACGTGCGCTGGATCGACGCTTATGAATGCCGGCAGGTGGCCCCCGGGTTGGACATCAACGGCCTGCTGGGTGGCTCCTACTGCCCGTCAGACGGTCAGGCCTACCCCTTCGCGGTGGTGAACGGCTATGCCCAGCGGATTAAACAGCTGGGCGGACAGGTCAGCACCTTTGCCGAGGTGTCTGATGTCATCAGGACTGGGGGCCGGGTCAAGGGGGTCCGCACCGTGCAGGGCCAGGAGTTCCTGGCCGATGTGGTGGTCAACGCCGCCGGACCTTGGGCCCGGGAGGTGGGGGCCTTGGCCGGCATCGACGTCCCGGTGGAGCCGGAGCGCCACGAGGCCCTGATCACCGAGGGGGTGGAGTACCTGGGGGCGCCGATGCTGGTGGATTACCGGAGCGACGGAGGGTATTTCCAGCAGTTCAAGCATAACGGACAGTTCATCGGGTGTTATTCCCCGGTGCCCAACGTCCCCGGCCATTCCAGCGACTCCACCTACCAGTTCCTGTCGGAGATGCCCCGCCGGATGCTGAAGCTGGTCCCGGCCCTGGCCCCGGTCAAGGTCATCCGCCAGTGGTCCGGCAGCTACGAAAACACTCCGGACGGCAACCCGATACTGGACCGGACCCCGCTGGACAGCTTCTATGTGGCGGCCGGCATGTGCGGGCACGGATTCATGCTGGGCCCGGCCGTCGGTCGCCGGGTGGCCCGGATGATCACCGAAGGGGGAACAAAACCTCCGCTGGCCGAGTTCGCCCTGGAGCGGGACTTCAGCAGTAAGGAGGCCATGAAATGAGGCTGCCAGACGCCCTGGAGAGGCTGAAGGCCCTGGAACTGAAGATGTCCGAGGTCTACCTGTGGTGCTCCATGCACTTCGAAGACCTGGAGCTGCGGCAGTTCTTCTCCGACATGGCCGATGAGGAGCTGGCCCATGCCCGGGCCCTGGATAACATTTCCCGCAGTCCCCAGGCTCAGATGATGGAGATTGAACTGCCGGAAGACCTGCCGGCCAGTATCGAAAGCAACATTATCGATTCCTACCGGTCGATCAAAGCCCATCCCGACCTGGAGAGCATTTTTCTGGCCCTGGCCGAGATGGAGAGCTGCGAGATCAACCGGTCGTTCAACAGCATCCTGTCCGGAGCCGAATCGCATCGGCTGGTCCAGCTCGATTTCCTGAGCCTGAACACCCGCCGCCACATCCTGATGCTGGTGGAACAGGCTACAAAATTAGGCCTGCCAGCTGCTGTCTGCGGCAAACTTTCCCGGATATCGGTGGCCGACCAGGATTATTACCGGCTGTTCTCCCGCTAGCTCCAAACCAACCCTCCCAAAATAAAGGAGGCGCCATGCCCAAGCCCACGGTCAAGGTGATGCGGCTTTACCGTCGCGACCTCAGCGGCCTGCTGCAGGACCTCAATGACCAGACCCAGCCCTTCTACCTGGTGGAGGAGGAGACCCTGTGGCACCCCAGCTGCGATGTCTACGAGACCGACCGGGAGCTGGTGGTCAAGCTGGAGCTGGCCGGGATCTCCAAGGAGGAGATCGGCATAACCTTCGTACCGGGTTCCCTGGTGGTCCGGGGCAACCGACTGGACAGCGCCGGACAGGATGCCAAGCGCTTCTACCACAAGATCGAGATCAACCAGGGGTGGTTCGAGAAGGTGATTCCCCTGCCGGAGACGGTCAGCGACCAAGTGGTCAGTTCGGTCTACCGGGACGGCATGCTGGAGATCCGGCTGGCCAAGAAGGTTTCCCGGACCATTGAAATAAAGATCGACTGAGGACCCCAGCTACAACACTGCATAAGGCGAACTATGCCCGAAGATTCCAAGGAAGTCAAGATACCGGCCGAGTTGCCGATACTGCCGCTGAAAAACCAGGTGGTTTTTCCCTACCTGATCGTGCCGCTGGTGATCTCCAACGAGCGGATGATCAAGCTGACCGATGAGACCCTGTTGGGCAACAAGATCATCGGCCTGTGCACCCAGCTGCGCCAGGACACTGACGAGCCCAACCCCGACGAGATCTACCAGGTGGGCACCGCCGCCCTGATCATCAAGATGCTGCGGTTCCCGGACGGCAGCATCCGGATCCTGGTCCAGGGGCTCAACCGGATCAGGATCGCCAAGTTTGTGGAGACCGAGCCCTACCTCAAGGCCCGGGTCGAGGTGCTCAAGGAACGGGGCAAGAAGAGCATCGAGGCCGAGGCCCTGATGCGCAACGTGGTTTCGCTTTTCCAGAAGATCATCGCCCTGGCTCCCTACCTGCCGGACGAACTGCAGGCGGTGTCCATGAACATCGAGGACGCCGGGAAGATGGCCGATCTGATCGCCTCCAACCTGAACCTGACCATCGCCGAGCGCCAGCAGATACTGGAGACGGTCGACCCCAAGGAGCGCCTGCAGCGGCTGATCCCGATGCTCAGCAAGGAGCTGGCCATCCTGGAGCTGGGGGACAAGATCCGCACCCAGGTCAAGGCCGAAATGGACAAGGACCAGCGGGACTATTTCCTGCGGGAGCAGATGAAGGCCATCCAGCGGGAGCTGGGCGAGGGCGATGAGCATTCGGTGGAGGTGGCCAATCTGCGGCAGAAGGTGGAGAAGGCCAACCTCAGCCCGGAGGCGCTCAAGGCCGCCAACGATGAGCTGGACCGGTTGGCCCGGATGCCGCCCCACGCCGCCGAATACACCGTATCCCGGACCTACATCGACTGGCTGATCAAACTGCCCTGGAACGTCTCCACCACCGACCGCCTGGACGTCAAGAGATCGGAAGAGCGTCGTGTAGGGAAAGAGTGTAGATCTCGGTGGT
>CALGNM010000206.1 GCA_937958665.1 uncultured bacterium
CCACCGAGATCTACACTCTTTCCCTACACGACGCTCTTCCGATCTGGATGCGACCGGAACCGCCATCGGCATGGTGATCCGCAAGTCCGAGGGGGAAAACCTTAATTATGCCCTGCCGATAGGGGAGATACTCAACAACTTAGGCAAGCCGGCCGAGATATACTACAAGATAATCTACGGTCTGCCCAACAATAACTTTCAGAAGCCCAGCACCATCAGGAGCGCCCTGCCCCTGCCCGCACCGGTCGGGGGCTTCCGGGAAAAGCTGACCACCATTTATATAGATGCCTGCCGACTGGCCTTGGACAGTCTATTGATAGAGAACCGGGATGCCAATTTTCCCAACGGAAACCATTCCCAAAACCTGCTGCACTCCCTGGTGACGACCAACTTCCCCAACCTGATTGCCCAGGGGAAGGATGGTTCTTGGTCGGTGTACGGCTCCAACGATATCCAGGGATCCGACTTGGACGACAACGGCCGGCTCTATGTGGCCCGGGGGATGTTCGGCTATGACTTCTTCCAGCTTAATCTGCCGGACAGCATCGGGCTGGTCCGGTTGGCGGAGGACGACGGGCTGATGATGGACTATCTGCTAAAGGGGCTCGAGCTCTACCGGACCATCGGCAACAGCCGCACCCGGATAGTGTCCCTGGGTCTGCCGACCCGTCGGGAGACAAAAAAGGACCGCTACAGCCGGGTTTGGCTGGTCCGGTCCTGGGACATTGCCTTCTCCGACGAGAGGATGGTGATCTACGCCCTACCGGTGCCATCGGGACTGGTGGGCTACTGCAAGCGGGCCAACGTGGGGCATTTCGACGCGGGGCTACTGCCCGACATGGACTACCTGATGGAGCACATCTACCTGTCGTATTACGGCACCATGCCCCGGTGGACGGAGTTCCTGGCCCAGCCCGGCCTGATTCCGGAGGCCTTCCAGCGGATAAGGGTAGACTACGTCCCCGGCAAGTCAATCAGCGTAAGCACCCCCAGGTTGATTGCCAAACAGGACAAGGGGGTGTTTCCGGTAGACGATGAAAGCGACCTCCAGCTTAAGTTCAGCTATTTCCTGGAGGAGGGAGAGGTGATCTGGGATTTGGGCGGTATCACCTTTGGCGAAAACAAGAACAACAACAATTGCGCCACCGTCATCCGGCAGATCAAGCCAGCCAAGGGGGTCAGCGAGGCCACCAAGAGCGCCTGGCAGAAGATCGCCTACCAGCAATACCCCTACGACCAGTCGGTTAGCATCTCGGACGACCGCACCATGATCATCGGCCTCCACCCCAGCTACAAGAAATACGGCCCGGCCGAGAAGTTCGGGCGGCCGGTGTTGTACACCACCTCGGTGGTGGTCGAGGGCAAGAGGGACGACGGGCTGATGGAGTCAAAGCTGAAGAAGTTCAACAACAATATCTCCATCCTTGAGCAGTGAAGGCTTAAAAACCAACAACCTAAAAATAGGAGAATAACCATGACCGGTTGGATTGTATTTGTCATCTTCGTGCTGTTCATTCTGGTTAACACCTTCAAGATTTTGAGGGAGTACGAGCGCGGAGTGGTGTTCCGCCTGGGGCGGCTGGTGGGGGTGCGGGGCCCGGGGCTGATCATCCTGATCCCCCTGTTCGAAAAGATGGTCAAGGTGGGCCTGCGGACCGTGGCCCTGGACGTACCGGCCCAGGAGGTGATCACCAAGGACAACGTCTCGGTCAAGGTCAACGCGGTCCTCTACTTCCAGGTGTTCGAGCCGGCCAAGGCCATCGTGGCGGTGGAGGACTACATGTACGCCACCAGCCAGATGGGCCAGACCACCCTGCGCTCCATCCTGGGCGAGCATGAGCTGGACGACCTGCTCTCCAACCGGGAGAAGATCAACCAGACCCTGCAGAAGGTGATCGACGAGCGCACCGACCCCTGGGGCATCAAGGTCTCGGCAGTGGAGGTCAAGGACGTGGACCTGCCGGAAGGGATGAGGCGGGCCATGGCCAAGCAGGCCGAGGCCGAGCGGGAGAGAAGGGCCAAGATCATCCACGCCGACGGCGAGTTCCAGGCTTCCAACAAGCTGAAGGACGCAGCCTCGGTGATGGCGGCCGAGCCGGTGACCGTGCAGCTGCGCTACCTGCAGACCCTGACCGAAATCGCCACCGAGAAGAACTCCACCATCATCTTTCCCCTGCCCATTGAGTTCATGAGGTACTTCACCCAGATCATCGAGCGCAACGAAAAGAAGTAGGCGGCCCGGGCGGCGGCAGAGGGGAAGCCCTCTGCCAGCCGCATTTCATTATTATGACCCCCCTAAGTTTCCGGATCATCTCCATCGTCAGGCGCATCCCCCGGGGCCGGGTGGCCAGTTATGGTCAGATCGCGGCCCTGGCCGGCAATTCCCGGTCAGCCCGGGCGGTAGCCTGGCTGTTGCATTCAAGCTCGGGCAAGGCTGGGCTGCCCTGGCACCGGGTGGTCAACGCCCGGGGGAGAATCTCGCTTAAAATCGGTCGGGGCTATGAGGAGCAGATGGCGATGCTGGAGGCCGAGGGGGTCAGGTTCTCCGGTGAGGGGGCGGTTGACCTGGAAATCCACCAGTGGCGTGGATACCACCGCCCCCGGCTCCATAAATGACGGCAGATAAATTCTTAAGGTCTGATAAGGTCTGACGTGGCTTTATACCGACGATCGCTTCATTGGGAAGCATCCAAGAATGGATCGGGCGATTTCTACCCGGGACCGGTGGTGATGCGCCAGGCCGAGGTGCTGGTCAACGCCGGCCGGTGGAAAGAGGCCGAAGACGCTTGCTCTCAGGCCCGCCACCGGGGCCGGGAGCTAGGTTTGGCGGCATTGGAGGCCGAGGCCGGCTTCCGGCTGGGGGATATTTTCCGTCTGAAAGGGGACTACGGTCAGGCCCTGCGCTGTTTGCAGGATTCCGCCGACCTCTATGGGAAGCTGTCGGACCAGGGCGGGACAGCCCGGGCGGTGGGGGCCATGGGCGGCGTCTACGCCGAACAGGGAGACTACCAAAAGGCCGAGGATTGCTTCAGCCGCCGGAAGGCTTGGGCCGAGGAGGCCGGGGACAGGACGGAACAATGCTACGCCTGGGGAAACCTGGGGGTGATCTACATCGAGCAGCGGATGGCCGAAAGGGCCTTGGAGTGCTACCGGAAGCAGCGGGAGCTGGCCGAGGAATCCGGCGACCTGATGGGGATATCCATTGCGGTGGGCAATACCGGCAACGCCTACATGTTCCAGGGCGATTATTCCCGGGCCCTTGAATGCTTCCAACAGCAAAGGGATATTGCCCTGCGGATAGGCGACAAGCGATCCATCTGCGCCCTGGAGTGCAATCTGGGGCTGCTTTATAAAAGGCAGTTCCGGCTGGAGGAGGCGCTGGAGAGCTTTGAACGGGCCATCCGTTACTCACGGGAGATAGGATTTTCCAGGGCCCTGGCCATCTCCACCGGGAACCTGGGATCGGTCCACCAGTTGTTGGGAAACTGGCAGCTGGCCGAGGACAATATCCGGGCCTTTCTGGAGCTTTCCCGGATTCACGATGACAAGCCGAGCATGGCCTCGGCCCTGGGCAACCTCAGCAAGCTCAATCAGACACTGGGTCGGGCGGGGGCGGCCGAGGACCTGATCGCCCAGGCGGTGTCCCTTGCCCGGGAGGGCCAGCTGCCGGACTTGCTGGCCATTTTACTGAATATGCAGGCAGAGCTATGGCTGGAGGGGGAGAGGTGGGAAACGGCCTTGAGGTTGCTGGAGGAATCCCGGACAATACTGGCCGAGAGGCCGAACCGGGAGCAGCAGGATATGGCCGACATGCTGTGGTCGGTGGTCGGAATGCGCCGGGGCGAGAAAGGGGCCAGAGACCGGCTGGAACCGATCTCCAACGCCGACCCAGCCAGCCAGGCCGGCCTGGGGGCTAGCCGCTGGATTTATCTGCATACCGGGGATTCCGAATATGGCCGGCGGGCAGTGAGGCAGGCCGAGGAGCTATATGCCCGGAGTCGGGATGCCGAACTGCTGGTGGTGGTCGAAGACCTGCGTTCCAGGATCAATTCTCCGGGGGCTAATAACGGAAAGCCTTGAAGGAACCCCTCTCCCAGGATAGCACCACGAAGACGTTAAACAGGTTGATCTGCCCCTCCAGGCTGCAGTGTTCTATGGATCCCTGCTCGATGTGCAGGCAGCCATTCTGCCCCTCGGAGTTGGTCAATTCAATCCGGCCGGACCAGCCCCCGATGGAGAACATCTCCAGCACCTTGAAGACGCTGATGCGGGAAAGGTCTCCGGACCATTCCCTGGCCTTGCGGGCCAGCATAGCTTTGGCCTTCTGGGCATACTTCAGCCGCAGGTCTATCCCCTGGTAGAGCTCCTCCCGCTTGAGGGGCTTGGTCAGGTAGCGGCAGGCTCCCACCGCGTATCCGTGGATGATGCTGGCCTTGTCAGCCTTGGCGGATACCAAAATGACCGGGATGTGTCTGAGATCGGCGCTGCGCTTGACCGCCCGGCACAGCTCGTAGCCGTCCATCAGCGGCATCATGATGTCAGATAGGATCAGGTCTACCGGCTTTTCCCGGGCCACCTGCAGGCCGTCCTGGCCGTCGCGGGCCTGGATCACCTGGTAGCCGGCGTTACGCAGCTGAAACTCCAGCAGGCGGGCCATGTTGGCATCGTCCTCCACTACCAGGATGGTATATTTTTCCATAGGCCCTCCAGGCTTGATTGGGTTTCTAATATTGTATATCAAACCAGGGGCAGATGCAAGCCCGGGAAATTTACGTTTGTTGCCAAACAATGCTTGACCATGGATAAAGGGAAGCAGAACATCGGGCACCGCCGGCGGATCAGGGACAAATTTCTGAAGGCCGGGGGGGACGGCTGGCATGACTACGAGCTGTTGGAGCTGCTGCTGGCCTATGCCATACCGCGGCGGGACGTCAAGCCGCTGGCCAAGGAGCTGATCGCCCGCTTCGGCGGGCTGTCCGGGGTCATGGATGCTACGGCCGACGAGCTGCGGAAAATCCCCGGGGTGGGGGCTTCGGCAGCGGGGCTGATCAAGCTCAACCGGGCGATCAACGAGAGTTGCCTGGCCGCCGGGATGTCGGGCCGGGACGTGTTGTCCTGTCCCCGGGCGGTGCTGGACTTTGCTCGGGCCAAGCTGGCGGGCCTGCCCCATGAGTCCTTCCTGTGCATCTATCTCAACGCCAGGAACGAGGTGCTGGGGCACCGGATCGTTGCCTCTGGGACGGTGGACCGGGCGGCGGTCTACCCCCGCCGGATCATCGAGGAGGCCCTGGCCTGCCATGCGGCCGGGATGATCATGGTGCACAACCATCCCAGCGGACACTGCCAGCCATCCCCTGAGGATCGGGCCTTGACCGAATCCATCAGCGGGGTGGCCCACAAGATGGATCTCAAGGTCCTGGACCACATCATTGTGGGCCGGGCCGGCTATTTCAGCTTCGCCGAGAAGAACCTGCTGCCATGAACTGGCTGGGATTCATGGGTTTGATGCGGCAGATCTACGGTCCGGGGCTGCCGGATCTGGACGCCATTCAGCGGCAGGGACTGCTGGCGGTCAAGATCGGCCAGACCTTCGCCCTGCGGGCCGATTTTCTGGACGAGGCCAAGTGCCGTCACCTGGCCCAGCTGTATCGCCGGACGGTGAATCTGACGGCCGAGAATGTGGAGCGGCTGATTATGAACCTGCCGCCCGGCTGGCGGGAGAGCTTCTCCGAGATAGACCCGGTTCCTCTGGCCTCGGCCTCGGTGGGGCAGGTGCATCGGGCCAGGCTGAGGGACGGGCGGCGGGTGGCGGTCAAGCTGATCAAGGGCGACTTCGCCCAGCGGTTCGCCCGGGATGTCCGAAGCCTCCGGAGGCTGGTCCATGCCGCCATCTTCTTCTACCCTAAGCTGCAGAAGGTGGCCGACCCGGCCGGCATCCTGGAGCACATCGAGGAATACACCCTGGCCGAGCTAGACCTGAGGAACGAGGTGGCCCACCGAGATATCCTGCATTCCCTGCAGAAGGAATGGAAGGGCCGCTTCGACCTGTCGGGACTGGATTTCCCCGAGGTACAGCGGGAGCTTTCCGGCGAAAGGGTTTTGGTGACCGAGCTGATAGACGGCCCAACCCTGGATGAGTTGCTGGACCAAGGCGCTCTGTCCTATGCTGAACTGCTTAAGCTGTTTTCCATCCACGGCTTTTTCATCTTCGGCCCCGGGGTCTTCCACGGGGACATCCATCCCGGGAACATCATCCTCCGGGAGGGGAAGCTGTACTTGGTTGATACCGGGGCCATCAGCCGGGTGGGCGACAGAATCCGCACCGGACTGTTCCAGTTCTTCGAGGCCTTGGGCCAGTACGATTTTCCGGCCTGCGCCGAGCGGATCAACCAGATGGCCGAGCGAGGCCTGGAGGGCAGGGAATACCTAAGGTTCCGGACGGCCTTTCTGGGGCTGTACCGCGATTTTCCCGGGACCAGCGTGGCCCAGGTATCGTTGACCAAGAAGATGATGGATACCATCAAGCTGGCGGTCAACTCCGGGATGGTGTTCGAGCGCGGCATGTATCCGGTGATTAAAAGCCTGATGTATTTGGACGGCATGGTGCTGAGATGCAATCCACAGGCGGTCCTGATCAGGGACATGCGGGAGCCCTTGGAGAGATTCAAAAAAGCAATCACTGCATAAGGAGGCAGTTTGTGGCCAAGAAAATCGCCATTGTCGGGGCCGGCCCCGGCGGGCTGACCGCCGGGATGCTGCTGGCCAGGAAGGGCTACCAGGTCGACATCTACGAGAAGGACTCCCGGGTGGGAGGCCGCAACCAGGCCATCAGGCTGGGGGAATATACCTTCGACACCGGTCCCACCTTCCTGATGCTGCTGGAGGTACTGGATGAAGCCTTCCGGGATGCCGGACGGGACATGAACAAACTGCTGGACCTAAAGCGGCTGGAGCCCATGTACCGGCTGCGGTTCCACCAAAGCGGGGACTTCTATCCGGTAAGCGACGAACAGAAGATGATGGCCGAGGTGGAGCGGGTCTTCCCCGGCGACGGCAGGAATTATCAAAAGTTTCGCGTCCAGGAAGGCAGAAAGTTCGACCGGGTCTATCCCTGCCTGAAGGTGCCCTACGACAGCCTGCTCTCCTATCTTGCTCCTAGGTTCATCAAAGCCATTCCCCGGCTGGATCCTTTTGCCTCGGTCTATGACCGGCTGGCCTCGTATTTCGAGCATGACGACCTGAGGATTGCCATGACCTTCCAGGCCAAATACTTGGGCATGTCCCCCTGGCAATGCCCGGCCACCTTCACCATCCTCTCGGTGATAGAGCATACGTTCGGCATCTACCATCCCGTCGGCGGTTTAAACAAAATCTCCGAGGCCATGGCCAAGTGCGTTGCCGAGGACGGGGGCCAGATTCATCTGAACACCCCGGTCAAGCAATTGATCGTCGATAACCGCATCGCCAAGGGGCTGATGTTGGAGAACGGGGAGAAAGTGGAGGCCGACGCGGTGATAATAAATCCGGACTTCGCCTGGGCCATGTCCCATTTGGTGAGGCCGGAGAACCGGAGGAAGTACACCGACGAGCGTCTGAGAAAAATGGAGTACTCCTGCTCCACCTTCATGCTCTACCTGGGCGTCAAAAAAAAGTACGACATCCCGCACCACAACATCATCTTCGCCAAAAGCTACCGGGACAACGTGGAAGCCATCGTCAGGACCAAGTCCATCTATTCCGATCCCTCGATCTACATCCAGAACGCCTCTTTAACCGACCCCACCCTGGCTCCGGCCGGCAAATCGGCCCTCTACATCCTGGTGCCAATCGCCAACCAGACCTCGGGCATAGACTGGGACAAGGAGAAGAAACCATTCCGGGACCTGGTGATCAAGACCATCGCCGAGAAGAGCGAACTCAAGGATCTGGAGAGCCAGATCGAGGTGGAGAAGGTGGTGACCCCGGCCGACTGGGAGCGGGACTATCACATCTACCAGGGCGCCACCTTCAATCTGAGCCACAAGATCTCGCAGATGCTGTCCTTCCGGCCGCATAATCGTTTTGAAGAGTTCGGCCACTGCTACCTGGTGGGGGGGGGGACCCATCCCGGTTCGGGGCTTCCCACCATCTACCAATCGGGGCGGATCGCGGCGGCCATGATCATGGGCACCAAAGTATCGTGATAATGCGTCTTTGGTCGCTGCATCCCAAATATCTTGACCGTCAGGGGCTGCTGGCCGTATGGCGCGAGGGCCTGCTGGCCCAGAAGGTCCTGCAGGGGAAAACCAAGGGGTACAAGAACCATCCCCAATTAAAGAGATTCCAACAACAGGAGATCGGAAGAGCACACGTCTGAACTCCAGTCACCGAATACGAT
>CALGNM010000207.1 GCA_937958665.1 uncultured bacterium
ATCGTATTCGGTGACTGGAGTTCAGACGTGTGCTCTTCCGATCTAGCATCGGGGCACCCTTTTGAAGACGCGGATGATGTTATACCTCAGATTCAGCAGCTGAAAGAAGCGGTTCCCGACTTCCTCCGGCACGCGACTGGCGGCATATTGCTTTGCCTCATGCTCGCTGACGACCACCAGCGGTGGCATGAAATGCTGCAATTTCTCCGGCCGGTATTCCAGACGAATGAGCTTGTATTCGCTCTCCTCCAAGGCCGGGGTATAGAACCATAGTTGGCCGGCCAAGCCTATATCAGAACCCTTGGGCACTCTCTGGATAATATACTCGGCGGCCTCCTCCCTGGTATCCTTCCCCGACATCACCCTGACCCAAGCCAGGCTGTTGGCCAGGGCATAGCCCGAGGCCAGCATTATCAGGCCGGCGACAATGAAATAATAGACCCGCCGACGCGGATAACCCCCGGCCCTGTCCAAAGCATACGCCATGATCAGCACCATCAAAGGCACTATCAGGACCATATGCCGCATGTATGGCGAGGCCTTATAGCCGTATATCACAAAATACGGGATAACGGCCGCTGCCAGCAAAATTCCAGCCCTGTCCCGTTTTAAGGCAATCACGGACAGCGACACCAGGAACAGGAGCCAGGCTGGCCAGCCCAATGACAGGCGGCTCAGATGCAGCCAGGGATAAAGCCAGTTGGCAGGATAATTGTTATATTGCAGAAGTTCGGACAGCCCCTGCCTCCATTCCCCGAAGGCCAATGCCGCGTAGGGACACCCCAGCAAAAATCCGGCGGCCGCCCCGCCGACAAAGACTGAGGCTAACCTCCAAAACCCTGTCTGGGGCTGGCCGGATTTTTCCCCTCTCGAAACCCAAATGGCCCCGGCAGCCGGAATCAGTCCGACTATGGCGTTGTATTTGGTAGCCGTAGCCAGCCCTGCCGCCAGGCCGGCGACAGCCCACAGGGCGGCCCCACCCTTCTTTGCGGCCTTCAGCATCAGCCACACAGCCAGCAGGAACCAGAACCCCACCGGGCCGTCCACCGTCAAATAATGCGACTGGATGACCATGGTCGGCATCACCGCCGCTAGCCAAGCTGCCACCAGAGCATGGGCCTTGTCCTCAAAGAGCTCACGTCCCAGCAGATAGGTAAGCCCGACCGTTAAAGCCCCAAAAATAACGCTGAGGGACCTGGCCAACAGCCAAATCCTGGTCACATCATCCAAGGTAACCGACTGATCCTCTGCCATTATTTCCCGGGAGGACGGAACCAAATTCATGATTCTCCCCCCAGATCGGAAGAGCACACGTCTGAACTCCAGTCACCGAATACGATCT
>CALGNM010000208.1 GCA_937958665.1 uncultured bacterium
CACCGAGATCTACACTCTTTCCCTACACGACGCTCTTCCGATCTGCAGGCGGTGCGGGATTTCATCGGCCAGGCCGGCTATCAATTCGTGGTGTTGCAGGGCGGGATGATGGGTATCGGAATCGACCAGGTGTACGGGGTGACCGGAATTCCAACCACCTTTGTCATCGACCGTCAGGGGGTGGTCCGCTACCGCCATATCGGATACCGCGATGACTTGGGAAAGATGCTGTCCCGGCAGGTGGAGGAACTGCTGAAACAGTAGCCATCGGGCGATGGGGTTCGCCTTAAACCGCCGACCAGGCTGATGACCCCTGATAGACAGAAAGGCAACGCAAGGAGGGATCATGTGGCATTTGGCATTGATAGCCTTGGGCGGAATGGCCGGGGCCCTGGCCCGTTACGGACTCTCTAGGTTCGTCCAGCTGTCGTCCGGAGATGTTTTTCCCTGGGGCACTCTGGCGGTCAACCTTTCGGGCTGCCTGGCCATCGGGATGGTCTACGAGCTGTT
This sequence comes from uncultured bacterium, assembly GCA_937958665.1. Taxonomy (GTDB): domain Bacteria; phylum Edwardsbacteria; class AC1; order AC1; family EtOH8; genus CALGNM01. Next base: position 511 of record CALGNM010000208.1, read on the forward strand.
CGACCGGGCGGTGATCCCATCCGACCTGCGCAGCCTGGTGACCATTGGCTTTTTGGGGGCCTACACCACTTTTTCCACCTACTCCCTGGAGACCATCAACCTGCTGCGTGATGGAGAGCTTAGGATGCTGCTATCCAATATCGTCATCAACAACGGATTGGGGCTGATGCTGGTGGTGGTGGGAATGCACGGAGCCAGGGCCATCATCAACCTGGCTAGATAAGGAGGCGGAAATGAAGTTGCCGGAACAGGCGGTGTTGCTCAGGGTGTTCATAGGCGAGAGCGACAAGCAGGAGGGAAAGCCACTCTATGAACAGATAGTGCTGAAAGCCCGGGAGTTGAACCTGGCCGGGGCCACGGTCCTGCGGGGCATCCTGGGGTTCGGGGCCGACAGCCGCCTGCACAGCGCCAAACTGCTGGAATTGTCGGAGGACCTGCCGGTGGTGATAGAGATCGTGGATACCCAGGATAAGATCGACTCCCTGATGCCGTTCATTGACCAACATGTCACCGAGGGACTGGTGACCCTGGAGAAGATGAGGGTCATCAAGTACCGGCATAGCTGACGGCAGAGACAGAAGGGGCCCCGCGTTGCGGGGCCCCTTCTGTTATAGGGCCGGAAACCCATAAGGATAGTTATTCCGTGGGATTCAAATATAATCCCCTAATTTGCTTGCATTTCTGGCTTTTTTATGATAAAGTTCAAAGGGTAAGTGTTTAATATCAGTCAGTTTATTGATTTTATGCTCGGAAAAATCCTTACCACCATATTTGGCAATAAACACCAGCGGGATGCCAAAAAGATTCAGCCGTTGATCCAGGAGATCAACCGGCAGTTTCTGATGCTTAAGGACCTGCCCGATGAAGACTTAAAGGCCAAGACCGGTGAATTCCGGAGCCGAATCGAACAGGGCCGTAAAGAGGGCCGGGACGATCAGGATTTGCTGGATGAGCTGCTGCCCGAGGCCTTCGCCGTGGTCAAGGAGGCCTGCCGCCGCCATGTGGGCCAGAGCTGGCCGGTGGTGGGCATGGAACTGCCCTGGGAGATGGTGCCCTTCGACGTCCAGCTGCTGGGCGGCATTGTCCTGCATCAGGGCAAGATCGCCGAGATGGCCACCGGCGAGGGCAAGACCCTGGTGGCCACCATGCCGGTCTACCTGAACGCCCTGACCGGGCGGGGGGTCCATGTGGTCACCGTCAACAACTACCTGGCCCGGCGCGACAGCCAGTGGATGGGGCAGATCTACAGCTTCCTGGGCCTGACGGTGGGCTGTCTGGATGACACCGAGCCGGGCTCACCGGAACGGCGTGAAGTTTACCAGTGCGACATCGTCTACGGCACCAACAACGAATTCGGATTCGACTACCTGAGGGACAACATGGCCGGCAGCCCGGAGCAATGCGTACAGCGGGAGCATTACTACGCCATCATCGACGAGGTGGATTCAATCCTGATCGACGAGGCCCGCACCCCGCTGATCATCTCCGGCCCGGTGGAGCACTCCACCCACCGCTATGACCAGCTGAAACGCCCGGTGGAGAGGCTGGTGGAGAGCCAGATCCTGCTGGTCAACCGGATCGTGGCCGAGGCCGAGAAGCTGCTGAATGACGGGGAGGAATACCAGGCCGGCGTCAAGCTGCTTCAGGCCTATAGGGGCGGGCCCAAGAACAAGAAGCTGTCCAAGCTGCTGCAGGAGGGCAAAAATAAGCGCCTGATGCAGGAGGTGGAGAACGATTACATCCGAGACAAGAAACTGAGGGAGCTGGACGAGGATCTTTTCTATTCCATCGACGAGAAATCCCATGTAGTGGACCTGACCGAGAAGGGCCGCCAGATGCTTTCCCCCCGCGAGCCGGAACTGTTCGTTATCCCCGACCTGTCAGAGGAGATCCACCGCATCAACAGCGACGAATCATTGAATGAACAGCAGAAGGCCGAGGCCCGGGCCAGGCTGGAGGAGGTTTTTACCGAACGCTCGGAGAAAAACCAGAACATCGGCCAGCTGCTGAAGGCCTACTCCCTGTTCGAAAAGGACGTGGAGTACGTGGTCAGCGATGGCAAGGTGCTGATCGTGGACGAGTTCACCGGCCGGATCCTGCCCGGCCGCCGCTATTCCGACGGGCTGCACCAGGCCATCGAGGCCAAGGAGAACGTGGCCATCGAGCGGGAAACCCAGACCATGGCCACCGTCACCATTCAGAACTATTTCCGGATGTACCAGAAGCTGGCCGGCATGACCGGCACCGCCGAGACCGAGGCCACTGAATTCTATGACATCTACAAGCTGGAGGTGGCGGTGGTGCCCACCAACAAGCCCATCCGGCGCAGATCGGAAGAGCACACGTCTGAACTCCAGTCACCGAATACGAT
>CALGNM010000209.1 GCA_937958665.1 uncultured bacterium
GATCGTATTCGGTGACTGGAGTTCAGACGTGTGCTCTTCCGATCTGGCCAAGGATTCAAGGGTAAAGTCCTATCGGCTGGGCCAATGGAATGAGGGCCAGGACGGCGTGACGGTGGTGGAACTGAAATGAGCCGCTGCCCGGTCTGTTCTGCTCAAGCTCCGGGAAGATCTCTGGGCCGGGCCTGCCTGGTCTTCCGGGCCGACCACCAGTTGTTGGAGTGCCCCGAGTGCGGCTTGGTCCGCTTCGATCCGCCGCCCTCCGATGTGGAGCTCGGGCAGTTCTACTCGGCATCGTATTTCGATTTTCCCCGCCACCGGGAGGAGGGGCATGGGCGGGCCTTCGCTAAGAAGCTGGCTCCGATAGCCCCCCGGGGCAGGTTGCTGGACGTGGGTTGCGCCACTGGGTTCTTCATCAACGGGGTCCGGGAGGCTTCGGACTGGGAGGTTTTCGGGGTGGAGTTCGGGGCCAGCGCCGCCCGATATGCCAGGGAAAAGCTGGGGTTGGAGGTCCGCCATGGCAGCCTGGAGGAGGCCGGATATCCGGAGGGTTACTTCGACTATATCCGGATCAACAACGTGTTGGAACATGTGCGCGACCCCCGGTCGCTGCTGCTGGAATGCCGCCGAATAATCGCCCCCGGCGGGAGGCTGGCCTTGTCAGTGCCCAACGGTCCCAACGACTGCCGGGAGATCGTCGATTTCTTCCGGGATGAAGGGGTCGCCCCTCGCAGCAAGAACGGGCATATCAACTTCTTCGCCGTTAAAACCCTGCAGATACTGTTCGGTCAGGCTGGCTTTCGGGTGGCCTCGGCCCATACCGGAAGCCTAAAGCGGGGGTTGCGAAATTTCGGGCTTTTGCCCCGCAAGCGGGACTGGAAGAGGGACTACTATCCCATGCGTATCCCGGAAGGACCGGACAGGGAATTGAGGATCCCGGAGGTTAGAAAATATCCGGAGGCCTATTATCGCTGGCGGCAGATCCAGGGCGATCTTTTAAGGGTTCCGGGTCTGCACGGCTGGGGTTTGGATTTCCTATTTCTGCTCAGGCCGGCGGGAGAACAATAAGAAAGGCAGGTCAATTTGGCAGTTAAGATCAAGGAGGTCCGGACCCGGGACGATCTAAAGAGTTTTATAGAATTCCCCTTCTCCATCTATAAAAACAACCGGAACTGGGTCCCCCCACTGCTGATGGACGAATACCACACCCTTCGCAGCGACAAGAACCCGGCCTTCGAATATTGCCGGGCCAGATACTGGCTGGCCTACAAGGACGGCCGGCTGGCCGGCCGGATCGCTGGGATCATCAACCGGCGCTATATCGAGAAATGGGGCAACAACTACGCCAGGTTCGGGTGGGTGGATTTCGTCGACGATGCCGAGGTGGTCAAGGCCCTGTTCGATACCGCGGAACAATGGGCCAAGGAGCAGGGGATGTCCGGCATCCACGGCCCGCTGGGCTTCACCGACATGGACCACGAGGGGATGCTGGTGGAGGGCTTCGATGAGCTGGGGACCCTGGCGGCCATTTATAACCATCCCTATTATCCGCTCCACATGGAAAAACTAGGATACCAAAAGGATGTGGACTGGGTGGAGTTCGAGGTCAAGGTCCCCAAGGAGATACCGGAGAAGGCCGACCGGATCGCCAAAATTGTGATGCAGAAAGCCGGGGTCAAAGTGCTGGAGGCCAGGAAATCCAAGGATCTGCTGCCCTACGCCCATGAGATGTTCGAGGTGCTGAACCAAGCCTTTGCCCCGATCTACGCCTTTGTGCCGCTGAACGAAAAGCAGATTGCCATGTACATCAAGCAGTATTTCTCCTTCATCATGCCGGATTACACCAAGATCCTGCTTGATAAAAACAACAAAGTGGCCGGGTTCGTGATCGGAATGCCCTCGCTGTCAGAGGCCCTGCAGAAAGCCAAGGGTAGGCTGTTTCCCTTCGGGTTCATCCACCTATTGCGGGCGGTCGGCAAAAAGAACAAAAAGATAGACCTTTACCTGGGAGCCATCAGGCCCGACCTGCAGGGCAAGGGGGCCGATGCCCTGCTGATGACCGAGATGACCCGATCGGCCATCAGAAACGGGGTCGCCTCGGCCGAGACCAACATCGAGCTGGAGGAGAATGTCAAGGTGCAGAGCCACTGGAAGTACTTCGAATCCCGCCAGCACAAACGGAGAAGGTGTTATCTTAAGAGGCTGGAGTGATTAGCTCGGAGGCGGGGCCCGGGGGCCGGGGCGACCTGGCCGAGCTGCGGACAATTCCCGGAGTGGGTCCCAGCATTGCCCGGGACCTGTCGGCTTTAGGAATAAGGAGGGTGGCCGACCTGAAGGGCCGGGATCCGGAGGAAATGTACCTGGAATCCTGCCGTCAGGCTGGTATGAGACTGGATCGATGCATACTGTACGTCTACCGCTGCGCGGTCTACTATGCCTCCACCCCTCGGCCCGCCTCCGAGAAATTGAAATGGTGGAACTGGAAGGGATGAGGGGCCCGGTTCAAAAGAATAGATAGAATAATTATAAACATAGAGAGGGGAATGATGCAGTTATTTGCAGGCAACCTGGCCAAGGAGGTGACCGAGGCGGAGCTGAAGGAGATATTCGAGAAGTACGGACAGGTCACGTCGGTGACCATGGTGATGGACCGATATAGTGGGCAACCCCGGGGCTTCGCCTTCGTGGAGATGCCGGTGAAATCGGAGGCCATGGCCGCCATCGACAGCCTCAGCGGACGGGTGGCCATCAAAGGCAAGGCCATCTTCATCAAGGAGGCCAGGCCCCAGGAGAAGGGGCGGGGTGGACATCGGCCCTCCAACCGCGGTCGAAGAAGATAAAACAATGATAAACGGCAGGTAATGATGAAAACTCTGGTTGTATATTACTCCCGGACCGGGATTACCCGGAAGGTGGCTGCCGAGATTGCCCAAAGATTGGAGGCCGACCTGGAAGAGATCATCGATCTGAAGTCTCGCAGAGGGGCTTGGGAATATCTCAAGGCCGGGCGGGATGCCATGAAGCGGTTGCCGGCCGAGATAGGTGAAATCAAATATGATCCGTCCGACTACGACCTGGTGGCCATCGGCACACCGGTGTGGGCCGGCAACATGGCCTGCGCCGTTCGCGCCTACATCCAAAGGAACCGGAGCAAGTTTAAAAAGCTGGCCCTGTTCTGCACCATGGGCGGATCCGGCGACCAGAACACCTTTAAGGAGATGGAAGCCCTGAGCGGCACGAGCGCCGTGACCCAGCTGACGGTGCTCACCCGAGAGGTCGGAAGGCCGGCCTGCGAAGGGAAGATCGCGGATTTCGCCGGACAGCTGAAACAATAGCCGATCTATAAGAGGATAATGGCCCGCATCCCGGAGGAAATAATCGACGAGGTCCGGCGCTCCAATGACGTGGTGGAGGTGCTGGGGCAGTATCTGTCTCTCAAGAAGATGGGGGCGACCTACAAGGCCCTGTGCCCCTTTCACCAGGAGAAGACCCCTTCCTTCGTGGTGACCCCCTCCAAACAAATCTGGCACTGCTTTGGCTGCGGCAAAGGCGGCAACGTCATATCCTTCCTGATGGAATACGACCGGGTCACTTTCATCGAAGCCTTGAGGACCCTGGCCAAGCGGGCCAACATCACCCTTCCGCCTTCCGGCGATTACCAGGAGGGGGCCCACGACCTGTTGTACCAGGCCAACGAATTCGCCGCCAAGTTTTTCCAGGAAAGGCTGTCCTCAACCGCCGGGGCCGCCGCCCGGGAATATCTGACCGGACGAGGGGTCAGCCAGGATTCCATCGGGCTATTCCGACTGGGTTATGCCCCCAACTCCTGGGAGGACCTGATCAAGGCCGCCTCCGGGCAGGGGCTCAGCCTGCAGCTGCTGAAAGAGGCCGGCCTGATCGTCCCCCGGGACGAGGGGAGCGGATATTACGACCGTTTCCGCCACCGGATCATCTTTCCGATCTTCTCCTTAAGCGGCCGGGTGATCGGCTTCGGCGGCCGCAGCCTGGAGCAGAAGCCCCAGGCCAAGTACCTCAACTCGCCGGAGACCCCCATTTACCACAAGGGCCGGGGATTCTACGGGTTCTGCCAGGCCAAGACCCCCATTCAGGACAGTGCCAAGGCCATCCTGGTGGAGGGCAACCTGGACCTGATCATACCCTACCAGCACGGGTTCAAAAACATCCTGGCCACCTCGGGCACCGCCCTGACCATCGATCAAGCCCGGCTACTTTCGCGCTATGCCCGCCAGGCGATAATCTGCTACGATCCTGACCCGGCTGGCCAGTCGGCTACCGAGCGGGCCATACCCCTGCTGCTGGAGGCCGGACTGGATGTTCGGGTGGCTATACTGCCCCCGGGGCTGGATCCCGATCTGGCCGTCCGCCGCCAGGGGGCTCCGGGTTTTGCCGGCACCATCGAAGCGGCGGTCAGTTTCATAGAGTTCCGGGTGATGCGGGCCCGGCTGGACTCAGATCTTTCGCAGATTTCGGAGCGGAGCACCCTGGTCAACGGTCTGCTGAACCAGCTGGCCCTGGTGGCCGATCCGGTCAAGAAGCGCCTGTACATAAAGGAACTGGCCGAGTCGGTGGGCCTGGAGGAATCTTTCATACTGGATCTGGCTCGCAAGAAGGACGGACTGAAGCCTTCCGCCCAGCCGTCAACCGCGGCCCCGAAGATTCAGAAACCGGAATGGGAGGAGGACATCCTGGCCATACTGCTGAGGCGGCCCGAGTATCTGGAGGCGGCCATTCCCAAGCTGGGCGAGGGGCTTGCCTCGCCCCTGCTGGTAGGGCTTTTGGGCAAGCTGGAGGGCATCTACCAGGATGCCGGGCGCCTGGAGGGGGCCAGTCTGCTGATGAAGTTCGATAATCAGGAGGAGCAGAGGATGCTGTCGAGCGCTCTGGCCCGCCGGGAGCTGCCGGACGATTCCTTCGATAGCGCCGATAATGACGCCCAGCAGCTTTCCGATTACATCCTGCGACTTCGGCAACAGAACCTGAAGCCCCGACTGAAGAACATTCAACAGGAGCTAAGGCTGGCCGAAAAGGCCGGAGACAGCATTCTGGTTGCCAAGCTGCTCCGGCAATATCAGGAATTGTCGCAGGATAATTCCTGGGGCAAGACCGAATAAAAAGATCACAGGCATATTACATAACCAACTATTAGGAGAGGCCATGGAGGATCGCAACATCAAGAAGAAGATCAAGCAGATCATAGCTTTGGGCAAAACCCAGGGCTATATCACCTACCAGAAGCTCAACGAGATGTTGCCGGAGGATATCGTGTCCCCCGAGGACCTGGAAAACTTCATCATGATGCTGGCCCAGACCGGGGTGGAGGTGGTCAATTCCGAGGAGGAATGGAACCAGATCAAGGACCAGCGGGAGAAAGCCAAGGGCAAGGAAGCCGAGGAAGAGGTCCCGGTCGGCCTGCGGTTCGATGACCCGGTGCGGATGTACCTGCACGAGATCGGCCGGGTGCCCCTGCTGGACCGGGAGAAGGAGATCGAGATCGCCCGAAAGATCGAGGAATGCCACCGCCAGATACTGTCCCTGTCCTTTCTGGCTCCCCCCAACATGAAGGAATTCCTGCGGCTGGCCAAGCAGTTTGAGAAGCACGAGCTGGAGATGGACGAGCTGGTCCAGACCGACATCGATGGCTGGATGCCACAGTATTCCTCCAGCCGGAAGCGCCAGAAGATTATGCAGCTGCTCAAGCGGATCGCCCGGGACAACAAGGATGTGGAATACCTCTGCACCCTCAAGAACCAGGAGAAGGCCGGCCCCAAGATAAACCAGCGTCGGGATAAGATCGTGGCCAACCTCCAGGCCCTCAAGTTGAATAACGAGGTGCTGAACTCCATGGTCCAGCGGATGCAGTCCCTGGCCCACCAGATCAAGCTCCAACAGAAGGAGCGGGATAGCGCCCTGGCTCCCACCAAGTTGACCCTGCCGGAGTTGGACAAGCTGGTGAGGGTCCTCCGGTCGGGCCGCAAGCTCAAGGCCGAGGATCGGGCCAAGACCAAGCTGTCCAAAGACAAGTTGATCCAGCATTGGCAGCAGGCCCAGGCTGCCCAAAAGAGGATGATTGCCTTGGCCAGCGGAGTAAAGATGGGCCCGGAGCAGGTGCTGGATCTGGCCGAGAAGATCCGTAGGATGCAGCATCAGCGGGACCAGGCCAAAAAGGAGATGGTGGAGGCCAATGTCCGTTTGGTGATCTCCACCGCCAAGCGCTACATAAACCGGGGGCTGGAGTTCCTGGATCTGATCCAGGAGGGCAACTCCGGGCTGATGCGGGCGGTTGAGAAGTTCGACTACCACAAAGGCTACAAATTTTCCACCTACGCCACTTGGTGGATCCGCCAGGCCATCACCCGGGCCATCGCCGACCAGGCCCGTACCATCCGGGTGCCGGTGCACATGATCGAGGCCATCAACAAGGTTTCCAAGGCCTCCCGCAAGCTGGTCCAGGAGTACGGCCGGGAGCCCACCAGCCACGAGATTGCCGAGCACATGGAACTGCCGTTCGATAAGGTGCGCTCCATCATCAAGGTGGCCCAGGAACCCATCTCGCTGGACAAGCCCATCGGCGACGACGAGGATACGGTGTTCGGGGACTTCATCGAGGATGCCTCGGCCAAGAGCCCGGCCCGGACTGCCAACTTCCTGATGTTGCGCGACCAGATCGAGAAGGTGCTGGCCACCTTGTCCAAACGTGAGGAATCCATCATCCGACTGAGGTTCGGGCTGGGCGACGGCTGCCCCCGGACCCTGGAGGAGGTGGGGGCCATCTTCAACGTCACCCGGGAGCGGGTCCGCCAGATTGAGGTCAAGGCTCTGCGCAAGCTGCGCCACCCCTCGCGCTGCAAACGCCTGGAGGGCTTCTCGGACGTGATCTAGGGGCAACAAATATTTAACCCGGCCTTAATTGACAGGGCCGGGTTTTTGTGCTATAAATGTAAGGTGGGTAGATAGGTGATTTATCGCCCAACAGTATTTTGATCGGCAGGGGAAAATGAAGAAGCTACTCATTACAGTGGCTATTATCTGGACAGCCGCAACTGCGGCCCGGGCCGGGATGGTTCCCCCGGACTCCACGATTTTCCCGGGGTTGACCGGAAAACAGCTGGTGGACTCGCTGGTATCGGCCTACAAGATCGGAAGAGCACACGTCTGAACTCCAGTCACCGAATACGATCT
>CALGNM010000210.1 GCA_937958665.1 uncultured bacterium
CCACCGAGATCTACACTCTTTCCCTACACGACGCTCTTCCGATCTTGCGCTGAATCCATAGTAAAGCCTGGCGATTCAGACTCCCGGAATTATTACCCTGGGGTAATACCCACCTCGGCAAAGTAACATATTTTCGGCTATTCCAACCGGTAGTCCCTTATCTTCTTCAGCATCACCCGGTAGCTGATCTTGAGGCGCTTGGCCGTCTGGCTCTTGTTGCCGCCGCATTCGGCCAGGACCCGCCCGATGAGTTCGGCCTCGGCTTTGGCCGCCGCTCTGGAGGCTGCCTCCAGCAAACCTTCCTCCGGATCGCCTCTGCTTCCCTCCGGCAGCCGGAGATCGGCCAGCCTGATCCTCCCCCCCCGGCTGAACAGAATTGCCCGTTCGATCAGGTTCTCCAGTTCCCTGACGTTGCCCGGCCAGGCCTGTTTTTTTAGGGCCGCCAGGGCCTTGGGCTCGATGGCCATGGCCGGGCGGTTATTCCTCCTGCCGTGCTTGTCCATGAAGTGCCGCACCAGCGGCTCGATATCCTCCGGCCTCCGGCTTAAAGGGGCAAGATGAATGGGAAAGACATTGAGACGGTAGAACAGGTCCTGGCGAAAGGCGCCGGTGCCGGCCATGGCCTCCAGGTCCCGGTTGCTGGCGGCGATGAACCTGACGTCGATGGCCACCGGGCGGGTGCTGCCCACCGGGGTGATCTCCCTTTCCTGGAGCGCCCGCAGTATCTTGGCCTGGAGCCCGGCCGGGAGCTCACCCACCTCGTCCAGGAAAAAGGTGCCGCCCTGGGCGGCCCTCAAAAGCCCGGGCTTATCCCGCTGGGCCCCGGTAAAGGCCCCTTTGGCATAGCCGAAAAGCTCGGACTCCAGTAAATGCTCGGGCAGAGCCGCGCAGTTGATGGCCACGAAGGGCTTGTCGGCCCTGGGGCTCAGCCGGTGGATCTGGCGGGCCACCAGTTCCTTGCCGGTGCCGCTAGCCCCGGTGATCAGGACGGTGCTGTCGGCCGGGGCCACCCGACGGGCCAGCTCCATGGCCTGCCTCATGTCTGTCGAGGCGCAGACTATCCCGCTGTCTTCAGTCCTTTCGGCGCCTTCCTGGTAGCTGAATAGCCTTCCCTGCTCGGAGATCAAGCGCTCCAGCTCGCTGGCCGCCCGTTCCAGCCCGCCCCCGTCCCGCCGGGCCTGTCCGATCTCCTGCAACAGCGGAGCGATCTTGGCCAACAAGCCCTGGTAGGCATTCTGAAGCAGGGCCGATTTCTCCGTCAACCCCTCCAGTTCCTCCATTCTCTTCTGGTCGGTGATGTCGGATATCACCAGGTTATGGCCTATCTCCCGGCCAGCCGAGTTCTTCAACCGACTGGCCTCTATGCGGATTGTGGTCGATCCACCGATCTCCCTGATCACCTGGCGTCCACCTCCCTGAATGGCCATATATTCATCCTGCCCCATCAGATCCGACCAGGTTCGGACCTCCCGGCCCATTATCTCCCGGGCCGCCGGATTGGAAGCCAAGACCACGCCCTGGTTGTTCAGGCAGACTATCCCCTTGTCCACGCTCTCCAGTATCTGGCGGCTGAACTGCTCCAGATCATCGGCCCGCTCCCGCTCCCGATCGAAGCGGTCGCTCAGCTCCCGCCCCTCCCGCCTCAGCTGGGAGACCATCTCCCGGAACCCCTCCATCACCAATTCCACATCGGAAACCAGAGGCCGGGGCGAACCATCCCGGGCCAGACGGGCCATCTGCCGGAAAGGCCCGAAGATCATCCTCAGGTAGAAAATCAGGGCGGCCAGGGCGGCCAAAAAGACGATAAATGTCCACATGTTCTGCAGCCGGGCGGCTGCCTCCAGGGTTGGCAGGGCCCCGGCCGGGGCCAGCAAAACCAAAAGGTTCCCGGACGAACCAGCCCGCAGGGAATAGTTGACATAGCCGTAATTATCTCCGCCCTCGCCCCGGGCCATCCGGCCTGGCCTCAGTTTACTCCAGCCCAGGACCCGCTCCTGATCGTCAATATCGAACAGATATCCTTCCAGCAGAAACCGGTTGGTGGCAGCCAGCCATTTCCCGTTGCTGTCGGCCATCCCAATGGCTGACAGCCCGCTGTTTTCGGCCAAACCATTCCACTCCGCCTCAAGATCATTTGCCGGAGAAAGCCGGTTGTGATCGTACATCCTCTCGGCCATCCGGGCGGTGGCCGCCAACCCGGACTCCATCTGGCGGCGGTAGTGGCGGACAGCGCCGTTGAACAGCAGGATGGCAGCCAGGTTGGAGAGGATCAGGGTCATCACCAGCAGAAAACCGGCCAGGCGGATCTCCCTCTCGTATTTTAACCACTTGCGCTCCATAGCATAACAGAATATCACAACCGCCGCCACCTGTCAATAAAAAAATGGGATGCCATCAATGGCATCCCAAATGGTTGGCGCGTTGTCCGCTTATTTCTCCCGGCAGTTCCCGCAGTCCTTGCCGCCGGCCTTGTTCTTGCCCAAGGGCCGCATTTCTAGCAGCTTCTTCCTCTGGTCCGCAGTCAGTTGTTTATGGACTGCCAGCCGGTGTTCCAGCCGCGCGTTGTAGATCTTTTCCTGGAGCTTTTGGACCTCGGCCGCCTTCTTGCGAATGGCGGTCTCATTGTCCATTTTGTCGAACAGCTGTTCCAGCTCCATCCGGCTTATCTTCAGGTCGGCCTCCATCTTGATCATCTCCTTGCGGTGGGCGGTGGCCAAGGCATCGATCTTCTTGGCCTGCTCGTCGGACAACCCGATCTGTTTGGCGATGGCCGGGTTCTCCCACCACTGCCCCCTTGCCCCCATGTGCGTGCCATCCATCCCTATCCGCTTCTCTATGCGGATGTTCTTCTGCCCATCACCGGGGCACTGGGCCATTACCGCAGCCGCCAGCAGCAGGGCCGGCAGGATCAGCAGGAAGGTCTTTTTCATTTTCTCTCCTTTATTGTTTGGTTTTGGTTTGGCGTGTTCTATTATTAGACCAGGCTGGCTGGCCCAAGGTTTAATCGAACTCACTGGTTTCCCGGGGCATTGGCCCGGCGGAACCTCTTTTCCTTGGCCTGCATCACCATCCGGCGGATCTCGTCGTCGAAATTCTCCTCGAATACTCGCCAGCGGGCCCGCTGTTCTAGGGTCAGCATGGTGTCCAGCTCCCGGTAGATCGGAAGAGCGTCGTGGAGGGAAAGAGTGTAGATCTCGGTGGTTGCCGGATC
>CALGNM010000211.1 GCA_937958665.1 uncultured bacterium
ATGCCTTCTACATAGTGGAGTCCGGACAGGTTCGGATCTCGACCATGGTGCCCGGGGTGGGGGAGGAGGCCCTGAAAATTCTCCGGTCGGGCGACTATTTTGGCGAGATGGCCCTGATCGACGATTTCCCCCGCTCGGCGGCAGCCATCGCCCACGAGGGGGAGGTCCAACTGCTGGCCATCTACAAGCGGGATTTTAAGAAGCTGATGGCCGAGGACAAGGAAATGGCCTACAAGCTGATGTCGGTTTTCATCAAGACCCTGTCCACCCGCCTGCGGGACACCAACGACAAGCTGAAGAACATCTTCGCCATCGCCAAGGCCTTCTGATAATATTCACCGCCCAGCGAGGTTGGCCCCAACCAGCCTCGCTTTTGTTTGAAAGGATGGTCCATGATCAACAAGCTGTTGCTGGCGGCCGCCGTCTTCGGCCTGGTTCTGGGCAGCTGCTGCCACACCCCGGAGAAGGATGCCCAAGATTACCGGAAGCTCACCATCGAGCGGTTGGCCAAATCACCCAAGAAATACCTGGACCGGCGGGTGGAGGTTACCGGCCAGCTGAGGAACGCCGGCAGCAATTACTTTAACGATTTGAAGCTGGTGCTGGAGGATGAGGCCGGACGCAGCCTGGCGGTTCAGCCCTGGCTGCCCCTGTCGGTCCCCCCGCCCCGGCCGGGTAGGGATCCTGGCCAGCGCCCCCGGCTGATATCCGATTACCTGGGGACAATAGTTACCATCAAAGGAAGCTGGACGTCCGGCGATCAGGGGTACCTGCTGAAGGTGGACCAGGCCGAGGCCTTCCAGAGGCCGGAGGAGTAGGATGACCATGAGGACTGCCAAGAAGGCCATGCCCCAAGCCCTGCGGGCCGCCCTGAAGCTGGAGGCCAAGGGTAGCTCCTTTTACCTTAAGATGTCGGCCCGGACCGGAAATCTGCTGGCCAAGCGGCTGTTCGATCAGTTGGCCCTGCAGGAGGTGGAGCACATCGGACGGATCAACGAGGTTTACGCCGCCCTAAGCCGGGGACAGAGCTGGCCCAAACCTACCCCGGGAAAAGCTTTTCGGCTGGAGGCCGAGGTCAAGAAGATCTTCTCCCGGCTGTCAGCCGGCCGGGGAAGGGAGAAATTGGATAACGTCTCCGGCATGAAGGTGGCCATGGATATGGAATGGTACAGCTACAAAATGTACCAGCGGCTGGCCCAGGCGGCCCCCGAGGGGCCGGAGAAGCAATTCTTCGGGCAGATTATGAGGGAGGAGGGCAAGCATTACGAGGCCTTGTCCAATGTCTATGCCTACCTGACCGACAATGGCGACTGGCTGGAGCGGTCGGAGAGCCGGACCTGGAACTGGATGAACTCATAAAGGAGGCAAGATGCAGCATCTGGCGGTGGAAAAGAGGCAGGTGACGGTGAACATGAGGTGCCGGGACCAGCAGCTGATCAAGGGCGACCTGTTCCTGAGCCTTACGGCCAAGAGCCACCTGGGGAAGGAAACGGTGCTGGACTTTATGAACGAGCCGGAGGAATTCTTCGCCCTGAAGGTGGAGGGGGACCCGCCAATCAACATAGTGAATAAGGCCCGGATCATGGAGATCTCGGTGCCACTGGAGGCGGAGGCGGAAGGCCTGAACCTGGAGGCCATGGGTATCAAGGAGGAGCCGATGACGGTGGTGTTCAACGACAACTTTAAGCTGGAAGGGCGAGCTTTCATCGATTTGCCACCCCAGCGCTCCCGGGCCATAGATTTCCTGAACCAGGGCCAGCGGTTCTTCCTGCTGGTCTCGGACCATACCGCCCATGTCGTCAACCGGCGGCACATCAGCTACGTAATACCGGGGAGATGAAGATGGCAAAGATAGACGTTTTCTTCAAGGCCATGGTCGACTACCATGCCTCCGAGTTTCACCTGGCCAGCGACACCGAGCCCCAGTTTAAGACCTCGGCCGGACTGCAGGCGGTATCCAAGCAGCGCTACACCAACCAGGAGCTGATGGGCTACCTGGGGGAGATCATGACCCCGGCCGACCGGGAGAGGCTGATGGACCAGCCCAGCGTTGAGTTCAGCTACCAGTGCCCGGGGGTGGGTGAATTCCGGGGGACGGTCTCCATGCAGGGCCAGGGTCTGCGGGCGGTGTTCGTCCCGGCCGATGCCCCGGCCAGCCCCCCGCCCGTCCAGGCGACTGCGGGGGCGGTCGGTCCGGCGAGCCCGGCGGCTGCCGGACAGCGCCCGGCCGAGATCGACAAGTTGCTGCGCCTGCTGGTGGACCGCAAAGGATCCGACCTGCACCTGTCCCCGGCCGAGAGGCCCTGCATCCGGGTGGACGGGGACATCCGGAAGCTGGAGGAATTCCCGGTGATGTCTCCGGACGACACCAAGCGGGTGCTGATGGAGATCGCCGGGCCGCGCTACCGCCAGCAGTACGAGGAGCACAACGACACCGATTTCGCCTACGAGATCCCGGGCCTGGCCCGGTTCCGGGTCAACTACTTCACCGACCGAAAGGGGATGGGCGGGGTGTTCCGGGTGATCCCCTCCAAGACCGTGACGGTGGAGGACCTCAAGCTGTCCCAGGCCATCCAGAACCTGTGCTATCTGTCCAAGGGGCTGGTGCTGGTCACCGGGCCCACCGGGTCCGGCAAGTCCACCACCCTGTGCGCCCTGGTGGACCTGATCAACCGAACCCGGAACGACCATATCATCACCCTGGAGGACCCCATCGAGTTTGTGCACGAGAACAAGAAATGCCTGGTGAACCAGCGGGAGGTGGGCAGCCACACCGATTCCTTCAAGAACGCCCTGCGGGCGGCCCTGCGGGAGGATCCCGACATCGTTCTGGTAGGGGAGATGCGGGACCTGGAGACCATCTCCATCGCCATCGAGACCGCCGAGACCGGGCACCTGGTGTTCGGCACCCTGCACACCTCCACCGCCGCCAGCACCGTGGACCGGGTGATAGAACAATTCCCGCCCGACCGGCAGGAGCAGATCAGGGTGATGCTGTCCGAGTCGCTGAAGGGGGTGGTGGCCCAGACCCTGTGCAAGAAGATCGGAGGCGGGCGGGTGGCCGCCATGGAGGTGCTGTTGGGGATCCCGGCGGTATCCAACCTGATCCGGGAGGGCAAGACCTACCAGCTGCCATCCATCATACAGACCAACCGCAAGATGGGGATGGTGCTGCTGAACGACACCCTGATGGATCTGGTCAAGAAGAAGCAGGTGGAGCCCAAGGACGCCTACATCAAGTCCATGGACAAGCTGGATCTGCTTAATCAGCTTAAGCGCGATGGTTTCGACACCTCCTTTATCGACGAAGTCAGATAGGCCGGCCTGCCGACCCCTCCCCGACCAACCGGGGAGGGTTTTTTTATTGCTAAAAGGCGGGTTTTGATGTATCATTAGCTTGTGAGTGTCACGACTAGCGAAACCGACAGGCTGGACATTGAGGCCGTCAAAAAGACTCTGGCCGCCCATGGCTTTGGGGCGAATCTGCACTATTCCGGGGTGCTGGCCTCCACCAGCGACCGGCTGATCGGACTGGCGGGGGAGGGGCATCCCCAGGGGACGGTGGTGATTGCCGAGCACCAGACCGCCGGCCGGGGGAGGCAGGGCCGCAGCTGGCACTCGCCGGCCGGATTGGGGCTCTACCTGTCACTGTTGCTCAGGCCGGGGTTGCCGGCCGGCCGGCTGTCTGGGCTGACCCTGGCTTTGGGGGTCTCGGCGGCCGAGACGGCGGAAAGGATATCCGGGATTCCGATGGAGGTCAAGTGGCCCAACGATCTGTACTGTCGGGGCCGCAAAACGGGCGGGATCTTGACCGAGCTCCATACCATCGGAGGGTTGGTCCAGACGGTGGTGGTGGGCCTGGGGCTTAATGTCAACAACCGCGATTTACCACCAGAGCTATCCCAATCGGCGACCTCCCTGTCCCTGGAATCGGGAAAACATCTGTCCCGGGAGCAGCTGCTGGCCGAGATGCTGGGCGCTTGGGAACAGGATTATGGAATATTTCTGGAGCGCGGGCTGAGTGCCTTCGCCCAAAGGCTGGAGGACAAGCTGATGCTGAAAGGCCGAGAAGTTCAAGTGGAGTGCGGAGATCGGAAGAGCACACGTCTGAACTCCAGTCACCGAATACGATCT
>CALGNM010000212.1 GCA_937958665.1 uncultured bacterium
GATATCGTATTCGGTGACTGGAGTTCAGACGTGTGCTCTTCCGATCTGGGGAAATGGGCCAGATCACCAGGGATATGACCATAATGGAGGTGGTCAACAAATATCCCCAGAGCATCAAGGTGTTCTTCGAACACGGTCTGTTCTGCATCGGCTGCAACGTGGCCTACCGGGAGACGGTAGAGCAGGGCGCGGCAGCCCATGGTATAGAAGTGGACAAACTGCTGGAAAGGCTCAACGCCGAGGTCGCCCCGAAGGAACCAGCCCAATAGAACCAACTCGTAAAGCAGCAAGCCCGGCCTTTGAAAAGGCCGGGCTTGCTACATTCTGTTCAGCAGTTGGGGCAGGCTGGCTATAGTTTCTATCACATGGCACCCAGGCTTGGGGGGGCCGCAGGGGGATATCCACACCGCCCGGAGTCCGGCCGAATTCGCTCCCTCCACATCATTATTCCAACTGTCGCCGACATGGACGGTGGAATCATTCTGGGCTCCCAATGCCGCCAAGGCCAAACGGAAAATGGCCGGATCTGGCTTACGGACGATGGTTTCGTCTGAGAACAGTTTGGCCGAAAAGAATCCGGATATGCCTAATTCATCCATCAGGCTCCGGAGTGCCTTTCCCGGGCTTCGGCCGGTGTTGCAGATCAGCCCCAGGGAAAATCCTTGTCCGACCATGGCCTTCAGCGCCTGGGGGACGCCCTCTATCAGCCGGGGGGGGTGTTTCAGCACGGCCGTGGCGTAGCTGTGTGCTATGGCCTCGAACCGGGGGGTGTCGATCCGATCGGCCAGGCCTTCCTGGATCAGGTTCAGAAATAGCCGCACCTGCTGTTCAAAACTGACATCACGGGCGGCGTCCCAGTAGCCGGTACATGACTGCCAGGTTGCCTCGTGGGCCTTTGACACGATGTTGTAATCCACCCCGGGATATACGTCCTTCAGTTTGTCCATGGTCTTTCTGACCCGGTATTCGGTTCGCAGGGCATCAAGCCGGGGGGAATCGGCAATCAGAGTTTCCCATAAATCCAGGGTGACAAAACGGATCATGCTATGGCTTCCAGGTCGGAACCAAGGGCCTTCTGCTGTTCCGGGTTGAGGGGAGACCCCCCGGCGCTGAGGCTGAAAAGCAGCAGGTTGATGTCCTCAATGTCGGCCCGGCAGACCGAGATGACTTGGAAGCGGCTGACCGCCTCAAAGATGCCCTTCAGCCTATCCTGGCTGTGGCGGGCCGCCACCGCCAGGGCGGTGAAGGCAGGTTCGCCTTCGACCAGCCGCATATCCTGAAAGACCGCCGTCAGCGGCCGGCCGTCGGCCATCTGGTCGTAGGCCCGGTACTCCAGGAGCACCTGGTCGGCGATTGATTCGTTGGTCACCTCGGGATTCAGCAGGCATCGGTCGCCAATACTATAGAACAAAGGCTTGACCTTTTCGACCGGGATGCCTAGCTTATCAGCAAGGTCGGAGACCGCCTTCAGCCTCATCTGGCGCAGGGCCCGGCTGGTGCGGTCGAAGATCCGGAGCTTGGGTCCGAAGTCGGCCACCATTTTTGCCGCCTGCTCGATGCGGTTATAGATCTCCTCGTCATTCCAGCTCTCCCGCTGCTGGCCGAACAACCTGCGGCGGTCGATCCAGATGTCTACTATGGAGATTTCCTGCAAGTGCTCAATCTGGTTTCTGAGGCTGGTGATGAGGTTGGGCTTGTCCGGCATGGCCGCCGACAACCCGGCTACGGCCGAAATTGACCGGACAACCGCTGGGCCAAATCCCCGGTCGTTTCCGGAAGCCACCATGATAAGCTTGAAATGATCCGGGGCATGGGGGTGGATGTATCCCTGAGGAATGGCGATGTCTCGTTCCTCGTCTATCATCAGAGGAATGATTTTACGGCGGACCAGTTCCACCCCCGGAGTGGGGCCCAGGGTCTCCCGTTGGGAAGGCAACTGACGGATCTCTTCCTCCAATCGGCCCAACAGGTGGCGGGATAATGGCTGGTCCTCCTGGTCGGTCAGCTCCAGGTGGAACACCGACAGCTGGTCGGCGGTAAAATAGGCGTAGTCCTCATAGCGACGGTGGCCTGGCACGATCTCTCCGATCAGCCTCATGAGACGGTCGAAGGTCAGGCTCTGTTCTCTGGTGATTACCGTGACTCCGGTCAGGAGCTTGTCCTTGTATTGCACCTGCTGGAAGTCGATCTCAAGGCGGGCAGCCCCGCTGCGAAGTTTCTTCTTTAGCTGGTAGTTGACCAGTATCTGGTTGGCCACCGATTCCAATGTCCGGTGGGACACATAGGAGTCGTGTCGGGAGATGAAGAACTTGAGGGCCTCGCCGCCGTCGCCGAGGATCTCCGCCAGGTCTTCCGGGGGCAGCTTGGCGCGCAGCAGTTCGGTGACCGAGGTGAAGGCGTAGAGACGGCGGGCCTCCTGGCGCTGGAGGGTCCGCTTGGCAGCGTCCTTGGCGGAAATCACGCTCAATCGCTCCTGGATCTTGGCCCGGGCTATGTCCAGGGCGTTCTGGGTCAGGTGGGGGGAAAGCTCCACCTCCATCAACACCACCCCCAGCTTGTCTCGGTTGCGGCGGAGAATGAAGCCGTGGGTATAAGCAATGTTCAAGCCGGCCTCATGGACCGTCCCCAAACAGGCATCAGCCAGGCCGGCCCAGTCGGGGGCCAGCACCCCAAAGAGCAGGGAGGGCAGCCCTGGTTCGGACTTGGCCACCGAGACCTTTTCTGTGATCACATGGGACATCCCCGGCAGAAGGTCCTCCTCGCGCAGCAGCCGGATCAGCACCGCCCTTTCTTGGGCGGTCAACCTGCCGGCATAGGCGGTCCCCTTGGTGATCATCCGATTGAAGGCCGCTATCTGTCTGGGGGTCAAGGACAGATGGGACAGGAAGGGATAGATTTGTGATAGCCTCATAACCAAATAATGATATCATCTTATTAGATAATGTCAAGAGAAAAGAGAACGCCGCCCCGACGACAGTTGTTCGCCCGGCTTTTTTCTTGATTTTTAACGGGTTTTAGTGTATCCTTGGAAGGGTCAAATGGCTGTTAATCGAATGGATGGTTTGAATTTATATATTAAACTCGCAAAGCGAGGACGGCTGAGATGAACAAGGAAAAAGTCACCACTCGCACCCTGCTGAAAATGAAGCAGAAAGGCGAGAAGATCGCCTCCCTGACGGCTTACGATTACCTGACCGCCCGGCTGCTGGACGAGTGTGGAATAGACCTGATTCTGGTGGGAGATTCGGCTGCCATGGTGTTTGCCGGCTACGATAACACCCTGCCCATCACCATGGAGAACATGTTATATCATGCAGCGGCGGTCAAGAGGGGGGTGAAGAGGGCCATGGTGGTAGCCGATATGCCGTTTCTATCCTACCAAACTTCTATCGCCGATGCGGCCTACAACGCCGGGCGCTTTCTCAAGGAGTCCGGGGCCGAGGCGGTCAAGCTGGAGGGCGGACGGGTAGCGGCGCCCATAGTCAAGAACCTGGTGGAACGCGGCATTCCGGTGATGGGACACTTGGGGCTGACCCCCCAGTCCATCCATAAGTTCGGGGGTTATCAGCTGCAGGCCAAGGACAAGGAGTCTTCCGAACGGCTGATGGCGGCGGCCAAGGCCCTGGAGAGCGCCGGATGTTTTGCCATAGTGCTGGAGAAAATTCCACATCAGGTGGCTAAAAAGGTCTCGGAAAGCCTGACCATTCCCACCATCGGCATAGGGGCCGGGCCCCACTGCGACGGGCAGATCCTGGTGGTGGACGACATGGACGGGCGTTTCGAGGATTTCGTCCCCAAGTTCGTGCGGCAGTATGCCCATATAGCCAAAGATATGAGGCAGGCGTTCAAGAGGTACATCGGGGATGTGAAGGGCAAGACATTCCCGAACATGGACGAAAGCTTTTCCGAGGAATGATCAGACCCCTCCCTACCCTCCCCCAGTGGGAGAGGGAATTATTAAGTGATATGATAATAGTTAAAACCATAAAGCAGATCAGACAAGCTGTTGCCGGACAGAAGAAGCGGGGCAAACGGATCGGTTTTGTGCCCACCATGGGGGCCTTGCATGAAGGGCATCTGTCGCTGATACGGCTAGCGAAGAAGCATTCGGACTTTGTAGTGGTTTCCATTTTTGTGAATCCCACCCAGTTCGGCCCCAAGGAGGATTACAAGAAATACCCCCGGAACCTGAAGAAGGATGCGGCGCTCTGCCAGACCGCCGGGGCCGACCTGATCTTTTCCCCAAATGTCAAAGAAGTCTATCCCGAAGGTTTTTCCACATTTATTAATGTCGAAGGGTTGACCCAAGGGTTATGCGGTGCCTCGCGCCCCGGGCATTTTAGGGGCGTGG
Organism: uncultured bacterium; assembly: GCA_937958665.1. GTDB lineage: Bacteria > Edwardsbacteria > AC1 > AC1 > EtOH8 > CALGNM01. The sequence continues at coordinate 4,352 of CALGNM010000212.1, forward strand.
CCACGGTGGTTGCCAAGCTGTTTAATATCATTCAGCCGGAAGTTGCTATTTTCGGACAGAAAGACGCCCAGCAGCTGGCAGTGATCCGGCGGATGGTTAAAGAACTGGACCTGCCGGTAAAGATAATTGGGGCGCCGATAGTGCGGGAGCGCGACGGTCTGGCCATGAGCTCGCGCAATGCTTATCTGACGCTGGAGGAAAGAGCGGAGGCCCCGACTCTTTTTAGAGCATTGCAACTGGCAGAGAACATGGTGAAAAGAGGCAAGAGAGAGGCTGAAAGCGTAAAATCCGATATTGTTAAATTGCTGAGAAGCGATGCTCCCTTGGCGGAGATAGATTATGTTGAAGTAGTTGATAATGAGACCTTGTCGCCGATAAAAAAGATATCAAGCCGGGCCCTGATAGCAATGGCCGTAAAGTTCCCGAACGCCAGGCTTATTGATAATGTTACAGTTTAATTGAAAAGCACAAAGGGAAGCCATGTTCCGTATTCTCTGCAAATCCAAGATCCACCGAGCCACGTTGACCGGGGCCAACCTACACTACGAAGGCTCCATAGCCATAGACCAGGCGCTGATCGAGGCGGCCGACATCCTGCCCAACGAGATCGTCCAGGTGGTGAACATCAACAACGGGAACCGCTTCGAGACCTACGTCATCAAGGCCCCCCGCAGGTCCGGGACCATCACCCTCAACGGGGCGGCGGCCCGACTGGGTCTTCCCGGCGACAAAGTGATCATCATTTCCTCCTGTTACAAGGATGACGCTGAGGCTCGCAAGCACAAGCCCATGATCGTTTGCGTGGACGACAGGAACCACATCGCCCAAAAGACCAAGCTATGATCAGGGCCCCCATCTGCCTGATCCTGGCGGCCGGCCAGGCCACCCGGCATAAGTCCGATCTTGCCAATGTCCTGCCTCCCTAATCCGG
>CALGNM010000213.1 GCA_937958665.1 uncultured bacterium
AGATCGTATTCGGTGACTGGAGTTCAGACGTGTGCTCTTCCGATCTCCCCGACTGTCGGCCGCCGCCGCCGGCAACAACGATGAGGTCCGCAGGTCGGTCAGCCTCTCCTCCGGCCCCCAGGCCCCCCCGGCGCTTGAAGTCCGGCGGAAGATCTCATAATGCCCGGTGCGGTCATCAGCCCAAAAAATATCGGCCGATGTATCCCGGCAGGCAATCACCGGCCCTTCGACCCGGAACCCCGGGGGGCTGACCTCGATTTCCCCCAACCATCTCCCCTCGCTTACAGTTGCAGGCTCAAACCTGCGGCAGACCACCCGTGAACTGTTTAGGGACCAGTCCTGCCAGGCCGCGTAAATGTAGCCGCTGTTGTCGCAGGCGATGGCCGGGGCAAAGGCCCCCTGCGGGCTGTGGCTGATCAGGCTGTCCTGACCCCACCCGGCCGAGGTCATCCGGCGGAACCTGATCTGAAAACCGTCCGCTGTCCAATCCTCCCAGACCACCACCGGCCACCCCAAATAGGTAGCGGCCGCTGGCATCCCGCAGTAATCAGGATTCTCCCCCAACAACGTCTCAGGCCCCCAAGACGATCCGGAAAGCACCCGATAGTAGATGCGGTAGGTCCCCGCCCGGCGATCCTGCCAGAATATGAAGATCCGGCCGTCCCCGGCGATGGCGATCGAAGGGTTGGTGGATGGACCGGAGCTTTGGGTCAGCCGGGTAACGCCGCTCCATAGATTATTCCGGTAGCTGCGATAGGCGACCTCGTAGTTCTCGATATCGGTGGTGAACTCGTTGCTCTCCCATACCAGATGGAATCCTCCTCCGGCATCGGCCGCCCCTGAAGGATACCAGTTGTTCAGACGGCTGTTGCCCAGATATCCCACCGTGGCCGTATCGGACCACAGGGAGCCGTTATAGTGTTTGAATAGTATCCTGGAACCGAAGTTGGAGGGAAAGTCATACCAGACCAGATATAGCCGATCCTGGTAGGCCACCAGGCTGCGGGCGTTATTGGCCGCCAAATATGACCCCCCTGGCGTATTGGTCAGGTTTGCCGCCGGGCTCCAGGGCTGGCCCAAGGCCCAAGATGACAAAACAGCCAGCAGGCAGGACGATAAATTGATTATTCTTTGGAGCATGAACCTACTCCTATAAGATTCACAAAGAAAGCCGGCATCTATCCGATGCCGGCTTTTGATCAGTAACCAACAATAGCCGGCAACGAGAAATCAGACGCCATGAAGGACGATTCCCGTTTCCGACTTTTATCGATCGATAGCAACCTCCAAATTACCGGGCGCATTATACACAAAACAAACACCATTGTCAATAGGGCGCCGAACTTGCCTGCACCTTACTGACGGAAGCGGTGCGGCCGGCCTATTTAAGGCCGG
>CALGNM010000214.1 GCA_937958665.1 uncultured bacterium
TCGTATTCGGTGACTGGAGTTCAGACGTGTGCTCTTCCGATCTTCCATGGGCCAGCCCTGCCTCAGCATGGGCACCTGCCCCGGCCCTCCGGTCCGAAGTTCCGACTGGGGCCCGCCGTTTAAAACCTTCTCCAGCCAAGCGTCCTCCACCGGAGCCAAGCCGTCCACCTGCAAGCCGCCCCTCATCACCAGGGGATGAACGTAATAGTTGCCATCCTGATTGGCCAGCGACACCGCCACCTCATAGTTCCTGAGGGCCGGTCCGACGTTCTCGGCTATTGTCCTCCACAGCTGGGCGGGGTCGTTTACCTTCTCCAGCCTCTCCACGGTCTGAATCAGCACCCGGTTGAAGCTGCTGCTCTCCTCCCGTTGCAGATAGAGCAGGCCCTTTTCAACCGCCCCCCCGGCCATCCGGGCATAGTAGGGAAGGTAGCGGTCCAGAGCCGGAAGGCTGGCGGCCAGGTCCCTGTCCACCACCGTTATCAGTCCCAACAGGTTCTGGTCCATTCCCAAAATGGGACAGAGCATTACATCGCCGCTGCCGCCCAGCTGGCCGGCCCCCAAGCCAGGCAGAAAGCGGCTGCCGCTCATGCCCTGCCAGACCGGGTCTGAGGCCCCGATCAGGTAGCATTCCGATTTCCGGAACCCATCGGCCAGCAGCTGGGTGGCTATCAGCGGGTTGGGGTCGGCCATCAACTCGGCCGACTGGTCCACCCCATGGGACCACAGGGGGCGGAAGGCCCCCAATTCCGGGTCGTACAAGCTAAGGAACAGCACCTTAAGACCCAGGGCATCTTTCAGCGACTGGCCCACCTGCTGCATGATGGCCGATGGACCCGGCCCCCCGGACAGCTCGCGGGACAGTCTCAACCAGTCCTCCAACAGGATCTGGGGAAGCGCTTTCTGGTCGGGGGCCTCAGGCATCTATCAGGATCTCCGTCTTCTTGATATTGGCGATGAACAGGCTGACCAGCTGGGGGTCGAACTGGCTGCCGGAGTTCTGCCCCAGCTCGGCCAGGGCCCGGTCCAGGGAGAAACGGGTGCGGTAGGTCCGGTTCATGGTCATGGCGTCAAAGGCATCGGCCACCGCGATTATCCGGGCGAACAGGGTGATGTTCTCCCCGTCGATGCCGTTGGGATAGCCTTGCCCGTCGAACCTTTCGTGGTGCTGTCCGATGGCCGGCAGGATGGACTTCAGCTGGGCTACATGGGACAAAATGGAGACACCTATCTCCGGGTGCATCCGCACCATCTCCCACTGGCTTTCCGACAGGTATTCCTTCTCGTTGTTCAGGATGACGTCCGGCAGGCCGATCTTACCCACGTCATGCAGCAGGGCCGCCAGCTCCAGGCTCTTCAGCTCGTCGGCGTCGAAGCCCAGCCCCTCCCCGATGACATGGGAGTACCGGCGGACCCGCTCGGAATGTCCCCGGGTGCTGGGGTCCTTGGCGTCCACCGCCTCGATCATGCTCCTGATGGTACTGAAGAAAAGCGACTCCAGATCCTCGTATAGGCGGCCGCTATCCAGTAACAGGGCGGCGTAAGCCCCCAGAGTGGATAGTATTTTCACGTCACCCGACCGGTAGACCCCCCGTTGCTTGGGCCCCAGGGCCAGGCAGCCCACGGTTTTCCCCATCCCGGCCTTGAGCGGCAGCACGAAATGTTCCCTCTCGTCCAGCATCAGCCGGCCGTGGGACAGCGCCCGCCCGGCCAAGTCTTTTAGGCCCTGGCCTACGGCCGGCTCCTCCCCAATGCAGCAGGTCGCCCCCTCCTGGCCGGACAGGGTCAACAGTCCGAAGCGGGCGTTGGCCGCCTCGGAGGCGGTCTGCAGGATGGCCTTCATCCGGCCTTGGTTGTCGCGGGCCACCCCCAACCGGTCGCTCATGTCAAACAGCAGGGAAAGCTGTTGGTAGCGCTCCACGATCTCCTCGGTCAGGGAGGCGTTCTCCCGCTCCTGCTCCCCGAATATCTCGGCCATCCGGACGGCCATCTCTTGCATATTGGCCAGCTGTCCGGCCGGCCCTTTGATGGAGGCCGGCTGGATGAAGCCGGGTATCTCCAACAGATGCCATCCCTCCTCCGGCGCTTCGGCCGAATCCGAGAACCTGATCTCGAACCCCCAACTTTGGGCAGCAGAGGCTAAAATTCTGCGCAACCGTTCCGGGGGGAGATTTTGATGCAAGTCTTTATCCATAAGTGATTAGAACATAACTATATCAAATTTATGGCAAATGTCAACAAGTTTTTCTTGACTTTGGCAAATCAGTCTGTTAAACTAAACAATATGAGGCTTAGGGGCTTGGCACGGTACCCGGCCGTTTAATCGATATAGCAATAGAATGCCGAAGATTGACGAGTTATTGAGGCTGCTGGTAACCCAGCAGGGATCCGATCTGCACATCAAGGCCGGGGAGCCCCCGGTCTACCGCATTCACGGCCAGCTGGTCCGCTCCAGCCTGCCGGAGATGTCAGCCGAGGATACCAAGCAACTGCTTTACGAGATCATGAATCAGGAGCGCCGGGAGAAATTCGAGCGGACCCACCAGCTGGACATGTCCTACTCCATCCCCGGGGTATCCCGTTTCCGGGTCAACGTCTTCCGCCAGAAGCAGGCCCTGGGGGCGGTCCTGCGGGTGATCCCCCTGTTGATCAAGAGCATCGACGAACTGGGCCTGCCCCAGAACATGAAGAAGATCTGCATGCTGCCCCGGGGCCTGATCCTGGTCACCGGCCCCACCGGCAGCGGCAAGTCCACCAGCCTGGCGGCCATGATCGACTACATCAACGAGAACCGCTCCTGCCACATCATGACGGTGGAGGACCCCATCGAGTTCCTGCACCGGGACAAGAAGGCCTGCATCAACCAGCGGGAGGTGGGCATCGACACCCACTCCTTCGCCAACTCCCTAAAGCATGTGATGCGACAGAACCCCGACATCATCCTGGTGGGCGAGATGCGCGACCTGGAGACCATCTCCCTGGCCATCACCGCCGCCGAGACCGGCCACCTGGTGATGGCCACCCTCCATACCGCCGATGCCGCCCAGACCATCGACCGCATCATCGACGTCTTCCCGCCCGGGCAGCAGCAGCAGGTCAGGCTGCAGTTGTCCACCACCCTCCAGGCCATTTACTCCCAGACCCTGCTGCCCCGGGTGGACGGCAAGGGGCGGGTGGTGGCCTATGAGGTGCTGGTCTGTATGTCGGCCATCCGCAGCATCATCCGGGAGGGCAAGACCCACCAGATATTCAGCGTGCTGCAGAGCGGCAGCAAATTCGGCATGAACACCCTGGATTCCTGCCTCAAGGACCTGTACAAGAAGGGCGTGGTCAGCATCGAGGAGGCCATGGCAAAGTCCTCCAACCCCCAGGAGCTGGAAAAGATGGCAATGAAGGCGTTTTAGGTCATGGAGATCTCCGACCTGCTGAAAATGATGGCCGAGAAGGGTGCTTCCGACATGCAGATCAAGGTGGGCAGCCCACCGCTGCTGCGGATCAACGGCGACCTGGCCCCCACTCCCCTGCCACCAACCTCCCCCGACGAGGTCAAGAAGTACCTGACCTCCATCATCACCCCGGCCCAGGCCCAGCGCTTTGGCCAGGAGCTGGAACTGGACTTCGCCTACAACCTGCCCGGCACCGGGCGCTTCCGGGTCAACCTGTTCCAGCAGCGCAATTCCCTGGGCATCGTCTTCCGGCTGATACCGGAAAAGATCCCCACCATTGACGAGTTGGGCTTTCCCCCCATCGTCAAGGAGATCGCCATGCGACCCCGGGGACTGGTGCTGATCACCGGGCCGGCCGGCTGCGGCAAGTCCACCACCCAGGCCGCCATGATCGACTACCGCAACGCCCATGATCCCTGCCATATCATGACGGTGGAGGACCCCATCGAGTTCATCCACAACGACAAGAAGGCCATCGTCAACCAGCGGGAGCTGGGGCGCGACACCCTGACCTTCGCCGACGCCCTGAAGTACGTGCTGCGACAGGACCCCGACGTAATCCTGATCGGCGAGATGCGGGACCTGGAGACCATCTCCCTGGCCATCACTGCCGCCGAGACCGGCCACCTGGTGCTGGCCACCCTCCACACCACCGACGCCGTTCAGACCATCGACCGGATCATCGACGTCTTCCCCATGCACCAGCAGGGCCAGATCCGGATGCAGGTGGCGGTAAATTTCGTGGCGGTGATCTCCCAGATCTTGGTGAAAAGGGCCGACGGCAAGGGCCGGGTGGCGGCCTTCGAGGTGATGACCGGGACCGGGGCGGTGCGCAACCTGATCCGGGAGGCCAAGACCTACCAGCTGCAGAGCCTGATCCAGACCAGCATCAAGCAGGGGATGACCACCCTCAACATGTCGCTGGCCAACCTATACCGCAAGAATCTGATCACCCTGGACGAGGCCCTCAGCAAGTCCGGAGACCCCGAAAACCTACAGATGGTGCTGAAGAGCCAGACGGTTTAGGATGTTGCATAACAAGAAGGCCGGAGCTAAGCTCCGGCCTTCTTGCATTAGTCCCCCGCCTTCCGGCAGTGCTATTTCTTCTTCTTTTTTCTCAGCTTCTCCCGCTCCTGCCGCAGCCGCTCCAACTCCTCGGCCATCTTGCGCTCCATCTCCTCCAGCCGGGCCAGTTCCTCGGGGTCGGTTTCCTCCTGGCTGTCGCTATCGGAGTCCGGAGATTCTGCCTCGGACCCCTCAGCCTCCTGGCTGTGGACTTCCGGGCTGGGCTCTTCCCTTTCGGTAGATTCCTGGTCAGGAGCCACCCCAATTCCCGCAGCAGGCTCAGGGCCTCGTCCTCCAGATCGTCCAAGCTGGTTTCCTCCTCGGAGTCTGCCGGGACAGCCAAAGCCCCGGCTTCGGCTGCCGGTTTGGGAAGTCTGACGATGTCGTGGTGCTGCTTCATCTCCAGCAGCAATTCCCCGTCGCCCGAACCGATTCCGGAGGTGGGGCCGGATCCGTTCAGCACCGCCTCCAGGGAATCCAGCTCATCAAGCAGATCGCCGCCCTGGTCTGGCCGGGACGTTGTTTTGAAATCCTCCTCGGCAGCATTGGTCAGGATGGCCATTTCCTGCTCCGGCTGGACGTCCCTAGCAGTCTCGGTTTGGGGCCCCTCATCTCCGCTGATCAACTCGGCCAGGATCACCTGCCCCCCGTCATCCAGTGCCTCTTCCTCTTTTATGGCGGGCTGGTCCGATGATCGCGGTCCGGCATCCTCCTCCTCGGATCGGTTCCGGCCGCCGATCCCGGCGGTCTCCATCGGGGGCTCAGATTGTTCCAGTTCGGGTGGCAGGCCTTCTGCTAAACCGGCAGAGACAACCTCTGGCTCCACCGCCGAGTCTGGGCCGGGCTCCGGGTTGGGCTTTTCTTCAGGCAAGGCCACGGCCGGCTCGGGTGTCCCGCCCGGCTCAGCCATGACAGTTTCCTGCCCATCCGGCTCCGGCTTCAATGCTGGTGGCTCGGGCGCCGGCTCCTCTTGCGGGACCTCGGCCGGCGCCTCGCCCTCCTCAGGGGCCGGAATCCAAGACAGTTCTATGGGCAGAGATCGGAAGAGCGTCGTGTAGGGAAAGAGTGTAGATCTCGGTGGT
>CALGNM010000215.1 GCA_937958665.1 uncultured bacterium
ACCACCGAGATCTACACTCTTTCCCTACACGACGCTCTTCCGATCTCTGGAGGGAGAGCGAGGCCGGGTCGAAAGTGGAGTAGCTGTACCGGTCTCCCGGCCTAAGGGTCCGGTTGGCGATCATGGGCTCAATGGCGTCCGGCAGGAAGACCGGGCCGTCCAGGGCCACGGCCTGGCTCTGTATCTGCCCCCCGCTGGCTATCTCCAGCTCCAGACGGTTCTTCTTGACTTTTCCCTTTAAACTTATCCGGGCGGCTCCCTCCATGGTGAATGACAGCTCCTGCAGGCGGTAATTGCCGTCCATCCGGTAATCGGTGGCGGTGACCACCCGCTGGGGACTGTTCATCATGGAGATCTCCAGATAGACCCGGTTGCGGACCAGCCGCCCCCCACTGCCGTCGGGCCGGGAAAGGGTGGAGGAGTAGCCGGCCTTCTGGCCAGACAGGTAGATGCCGTGCCAGGCCTCCAGGGAGGACGAATCCGGGGCGGCCGGATTCAAGGGCCGTCGGTCACAGCCGCCCGGCCGGTGGGTCAGCCAGCCCAGGGACAGGGCCCAGACGGCACCCACGATTATCAGGAACAGGGTTCTCTTCATCACTTTTTGGGATTGATATTGCCACTTATTATACCACATGGCGGCCAATAGTCAAATATTTATAAAAAATGCTTGACAGTGATGTTATATATATGTAATATTATCTTATAATTCCGAAAGGGGGTGAGATAGTATAGCCTTACGTGAGACGGATACGTTTAGGAAAGTTTTCCGCCCAATCGGTTAGTTATCAATCCAAGCAGACAAACCAAAACGTTAGGAGGAGAAATGAGAGCAAAAATCGGGTTACTGTTCCTGGCCATGGTTATGGCCGCCAGCAGCGGCTTTGCCGCCGAGGGCCTGCAGTGGTGGGCCAATCCCTGGTCCGAATCGTTCCGCAGCGCCTCGACCGCCAACCTGCTGGAGGACGACTTCGACCTGATGCTGGACCCCGCCCGGCTGTCCTCCATCGAGGGCTACCGGCTATACACCAACCTGTCCAACCAGGTCTACAAGAACGACGAGGTGTTCGACGACAACAGCGACGGCTATTACCTGCTGGGCGGCTCCGGCAAGCTGTTCGAGCTGGGCCATGCCGGACTGCTCTACGACCGCTATCATTATAACTACGTCGACTCCCAGACCGTCAACCAGAGCGGCTACCAGGACCTGGACGCCAATGGAACCTACGACCGCCTGACGGTGGGCGAGCAGACCTACAACGATCAGGGCCGCTACAGCGAATCCCACTGGTGGCTGGGCTACGGCCGGGACATGGGGCCGGGCAAGTTCGGGGTGCTGTTCTACCACCAGGCCGAGAACAACCTCAACCGCCCCTGGGGCGACAATTTCGTCCAGCACCAGAGCGTCACCGACCTGCTGACCAACCACGTCACCAGCGATATCAGCGTCACCAGCACCTCCCTGGAGCAGATTGACCGCAGCGTCAACGGCGGGGCCCTCAGCTACTGGATGCCGATGGGCGACAAGATCGACCTGGGGCTGGCCGGCGGCATCAACATCTACCTGGCCAACCAATACGACACCCTGACCTACTCCAGCCGCAGCTACAATCCCTCGGTGCCCAGCACCAACGGCACCACCATCGACAGCACCGCCATTTGGGACATCATTCCCAACGACCATGTGGGCCTGGAGATAAACCTGCGGGGGTCCATGGTCTACAAATGGAACGAAAACGTCAAGACCCGCACCGACCTGATGTTCACCACCCTGGGCGCCGAGCGCAGCGACGGGATTATCACCAGCGAGTACAGCCGGCTGGACGCCTTCGCAGTGCCCACCGGCACCATCAGCACCAACACCACCCGGACCAGCGGCAGCGAGGAGGTCTTCCAGGATAACCACAACCTGGGCCTGATGCTGGGCAGCAAGACCACCGCCAAGCTGGGCGAGAAGGTGGAGATGGCGGTGGGGCTGGGCTTCGGAACCAACCGCCGCGACTACAGCATGGAATTCGTCAACCCCTACGTCGAGCGGATAGTTTACAACGACGGGGATCCGGTCACCTACAACGATTACGTCCAGATCACCGAGGGCAACTACAACTACCGCCACGTCTATACCGAGGCCACCAAGATGATCATTGCTCCGGTGGGGGTGGAGTTCCACATCACCGAGCCATTCGTATTCCGCTTGGGGGCCTTCCCCAGCTTCAGCTTCTTTGATGCCACCGAGACCTATCACTGGGAGAACACCCCCACCAAGGTCACTTACATCGATGCCATCAACAACACCACCAGCGACACCACCGAAACCATCCCGGCCACCTACACTCCCTACAATGGGGTTGCCTACAACTACAAGTACGCCGAGTCCTGGGTCAACTACACCTACGGGGCCGGCTGGAAGATCAGCGACAATCTGCAGATCGACCTGATGGGCTTCTCCCAGCTGACCGACCTGACCAACTGGAAGCTGTCGGCCGTGTTCAAGTTCTAAGAATAAAAATACTAGAGAGGAGAAAGAGATGAATATAGGAAAATTCCTCAAGGGCTCGGCCCTGCTTCTGGCCCTGATGCTGGCCGTGGTGGGCTGCGGCAAAAAGGACAACCCCTTCGAGCCGACCACCAACTCCGCCATCGGGGTGTCCAGCTCCAACCTGATCAACTCCGGGGCGGTGACCATCACCCCCGGGCTGGGCAACCAGCTTGTCGACATCGACGGCGGCACCACCGGGGTCCAGGCCGAGATAGTGATCACCTTCCCGGTGTACATGGACCCGGCCACCGTCAACCTGACCAACATCCAGGTGGAGAACATCCAGAACGGGGCCATCAGCTACTATCCCGAGCTCAAGAAGGCCGTGATCCTGGGCACCTGGAACGCCGGCGACTACTGGTGCCGGGTGACCCTGACCACCGCCCTGCGGACCAAGGGCGGCGGCTACATCGACGGCAACGGCAACGAGAAGGGCGACGGGGCCCCCTACGACAACAAGCGGCACTATGTGCGGGTGGGCGTTCCCACCACCCCGGCCCCGGACATCATCCATCCGGCCTTGACTGACGGCAGCCCCTACGGCGGGGGAATCAACCCCATCCATCCCCTGTTCTACTGCCGCTTCGACGCCCGGGACCTCGACTCCAACCTGGTGCGGGCCAACTTCAGCGTCAAGGACAGCACCGGACGGAGCATCGCCCTCAAGTCCGACGGGACCCTGTGGACCGGCAGCAATTGGTATGTCTATTTCCGCACCACCGGCACCGACTCCATACTGGCCTCCAACGCCCCCTACACAGTCAACGTCAACCTGAACGCCCTCAAGGACACCAACGATAACAAGGCGGTCTGGATGGCCTACGGCTACGTGCCCAACATCCCCAACGCGGTCTGGCCCTTCCGGACCTCCACCACCGCGGTCGGCGACTACACCCCGCTGTATGTCAGCTCGGTAAGTAACAACGCCACCGAGCTGGTGATCGCCTTCACCGACAGCCTGGACATGTCCACCATCAACACCAGCAACATCAAGCTGTACAAGACCAGCGGCGGCAACATCACCGCGGCGGTCTATGGCCGGATCTACACCCAGCCCAGCGACATCGCCGCCCGGCAGGTGCGTTTCACCCTGGAGAACGCCCCGGCCGGCTCCGGCAACTACCGGCTGTACCTCTATCGCCAGATCAAGGACAACGCCGGCTGGATGCTGGACATGAATGGCAACGGCATCGGCGGGGAGGCCGGCATCCCGGGCTGGAACATACCCTCGGACGATTATTCCTACAACTTCTCACGTTAGCCATTAAACACCACCACAAAGGCCCCCGCCTGAGGCGGGGGCCTTTGCTTTATCGTCTTCCAGCCCAAGGGGCATTAGCGGCCGATGTATTTACAAAAGTCCCAAAATATGAGATAATCGCATTGCTATATGAAGAAGGCCTTGCTGATAGTGCTGGACGGCTGCGGGGTGGGGGAGTTGCCCGATGCCGCCCGATACGGGGACACCGGCAGCAACACCCTGGGCAACCTGTCCCGGGCCATTCCCGGAGGATTTGATTTGCCCACCCTGCAGAATTTGGGGATGGGCAATATAATCTCCCTGGTCGGGATGGATCCGGCAGATAAGCCGACCTCCAATTACGGCAAGATGTCGGAAAGATCCCCGGGCAAGGACTCCACTGACGGGCACTGGGAGATGGCCGGGCTGGTAAGCGAAAGGCCCTTTCCCACCTATCCCCATGGATTTCCCCCGGAGGTCATTGAACCGTTCAAAAAGGCCATCGGGCGGGACATCCTGGCCAACCGGGCCGCCTCGGGGACGGTAATCATCCAAGACCTGGGAGATGAGCATGTCCGGACAGGCTTTCCGATAGTCTACACCTCGGCCGACAGCGTCTTCCAGATAGCCTGCCACGAGGAGGTGGTGCCGCTGGAGACCCTTTACGGCTGGTGCCGCCAGGCCCGGGAGATCCTGACCGGGCCCCATGCGGTGGGGCGGGTGATCGCCCGGCCCTTCGTCGGGACCTCCGGCAACTATCGAAGGGTGGGGGGACACCGCCGGGATTTCTCGCTCAAGCCGCCCCGGCCCACGATTTTGGATCTGCTGAAAAATGCCGGGCTGGAGACGGTGGGGGTGGGCAAGATCCACGACCTGTTCGCCGGCCAGGGGCTCACCCGGAGCATCCACAGCCACAATAACGACGACGGGATGGCCAAGATGCTGGAGGCCTGGCCCAATATGAAATCCGGGCTGATGATGGCCAACCTGGTGGACTTCGACATGTCCTGGGGCCACCGCAACGATGTGGCCGGGTTCTACCGGGGCCTGCAGGATTTCGACCGCTGGCTGCCCTCGATGCTGGCAGCCCTGGGGCCCGGTGGCCTGCTGGTCATCACGGCCGACCACGGCAATGATCCCACCACCGAGTCCACCGATCACTCCCGGGAATTCGTGCCCCTTTTAGCCGGCGGCCCGGATCTGAAGAAAGGGGTCGATTTGGGGACCAGGGACAGCTTTGCCGACCTGGCGGCCACCCTGGCCGACTATTTCGGGCTGGAGGGCACCGGGGCGGGGCTAAGCTTCTGGAATCTGATAAAACCATAGGATGGGCATGAATAAGACGGAGACCATAGTCCGGCGGCTGATCGCCGAGGCCCGCCAGGCCAGGTGGAAAGCCTACGCCCCCTACTCCAAATTCAAGGTAGGGGCGGCCCTGCTGGCCAAGAGCGGAAGGGTGTACACCGGGTGCAACCTGGAGAACGCCTCCTATGGGGCGGGAATGTGTGCCGAGCGGGCGGCCCTGGCCGCCGCGGTGGGGGCCGGCGAGCGGGAGTTCACGGCCATTGCCGTCGCCTCGGACAGCCTGGAGGCCACCGCTCCCTGCGGCATCTGCCGCCAGGCCCTCAACGAGTTTTCCCCGGATCTGGAGGTCATCATGGCTGGACGGAAGGCGGTCAGACGGAGCCCCCTGCGGAAGCTGCTGCCGCATTCCTTCGGCCCCAAGTCGTTAAAAACAAAATAGGAAGGAGACCGGATTGTACGGAATTGCATTGGCCATGGGCCAGGGCGGAGCCCCGGCCGGCGGAGGACAGG
>CALGNM010000216.1 GCA_937958665.1 uncultured bacterium
CCACAGTTCGGGGTTTAGCGATTTCTCCAAACCGCCGAAGAAGTTGAGGGAGTTGTCCGGGTTGTCCCGGTCCTCCAGGCAATAATTGGCCCCTCCGTGGAAGGCCAGGCTGCCCATGAACCGGTAATTTTTGCTGGCCACCGCGTAGAAACCGGGGGATTTGGTCAGGTAGCGGTTGTTGAGGTAGGGGCCGTTGCCCTGGTTGTTGAAACCGATGGCGATGCCCGGCCCGTAGTAGCTTTCGTCGAAGATCCGGTACTTGGCCATGAACCCGGGCTGGGGGTTCCAGTCGGGGTCGCCGTAGCCGATGATGTTGTCCCCGCCGTAGGCGAAGCCGAAGTTGAGCCGGTCGAACAGCCCGAAATTGAAGCCCAGCTGAAGCCCTCCCACCGGCTGCATCCGCAGGTTGATGGAATAGGTGGCCCGGGCCAGGGTGCCGGCGGTGGGATAATCAACCATCTCGCCGAACTGCACTGCACCAGCCGTTCCGCACAGCAACAGCAGGGCCGGAATAAAGACCAGAAACCGTTTCATCTCGTCTCTCCAAGCATTTACGGCAATTATATACCCTGGGAGCCTGTTTTGCAAGGCAAAAATGACCGGTCAGCCTTCCCCCCGGCCGTTGCGGCGGAACTGTCCCTGGCGGCGGGGGGGGGCTGGCTGCCATTTGCCGCCCAGCCGGTAGAATGGTCCCCCCAGCAGCTGGTTGAGGTCCGACAGCAGGTTGTGGTCCGGGGCCACCTTGAATTTCCTGGCCCGGACCCGCAAGGGCTGGCTGGCCCCGTCCCGCAATACGAATGATACCGGGCAGACTCCGGGATGCCTCTGCAGAATTCCGGTAAGTTGGCTGGTGAACAGGTCGTCGATCCGGGACTGCTCGAGCTGGATCTCCAGGTGCTGGACCAGGCTCTTGCGGCATTCCGCCAGGGGATAGAAGTCGGCGGCCACTATCTTGGGGGCCTCGTCCTCCTTGGTGGAGACCGAGCCGGCCACCAACACCACGCTGTCGGCGGCCACCAACTCCCGCTTGGCCTCCAGGATGTCGGAGAACACCACCACCTCGGCAAAGCCGGTCAGGTCCTCCAGCGAGGCGAAGGCCATGGGCTTGCCGTTCTTCTGGCTGATGGTCTTGACGGCCGAGACCAGACCGGCCACGATCACCGGCTGGTAGTCGTCCAGCTCGCCCAGCTCGTCCAGCCGGTGGGTGGCGAAGCACTGGATGTCGGCGGCGTATTTCTCCAGGGGGTGTCCCGACAGGTAGAAACCCAGGGCCTCCTTCTCGAAGGCCAGGAACTGCCGGCGGTCGATCTGGGCCGGCCCGGATTTCCCCGGGGCAGAACCCGGGGCCGGCGGCCCGGCCGGGGAATCGAATATGGAGGTTTGGCCCATCTCCCGCTCGTGGCGCACCTGGGCGGCCGCCTCCATGGTGCGATCCAAGTTTCGGAGCAGGTCCTCCCGGTCCGGCTGGATGGAGTCAAAGCATCCCGACTTGATCAGGCTCTCCAGCACCTTGCGGTTGACCACCCGGGGGTCGACCTTCTCCAGCATCTGCTGCAGCGACTCCAGCCGGCCCAGCTCCTGACGGGCGGCGATGATGGAGTCGATGGTGTTCCCGCCCACGTTCTTGACGGCCCCCAGCCCGAACCGGATGGACTGGCCCTCCGGCCGGTAATGGTGGCGGCTGGCGTTGATGTCGGGGGGCAGCAGGGAGATGCCCATCTCCCGGCAGTTGGCCAGGCAGGAGACGGTCTTGGCGGTGTCGCCCATGACGCTGGACAGCAGGGCCGACATGTATTCCAGGGGATGGTGGGCCTTGAGGTAGGCGGTCTGATAGGCCAGCACCGCGTATCCGGCGGCATGGGACTTGTTGAACCCGTAGCCGGCGAACTCGGCCAGGATGTCGAATATCTTCTCGGCCTTGGCCTCGGGGATGTGGTTGGTGGCCTTGCAGCCCTTGATGAAGGCCGGCCGCTGCTGTTCCAGCACCTCCTTTTTCTTCTTGCTGATGGCCTTCAGGAAGATGTAGCCCGCCCCCAGGCTGTAGCCGGCCAGGGCCTGGACCGCCTGCATCACCTGCTCCTGGTAGATCAGCACCCCGTAGGTGTTGCGGCAGATGGGCTCCAGCAGGGGGTGCTCATACTCGATCTTCTTTTGGCCCTGCTTGCGGGCCACGAAGTCGTCGATCAGCTTCATGGGGCCGGGGCGGTACAGCGAGATCACGGCGATGATGTCGTCGATTGACGAGGGCTGGAGCTTGACCAGGGTTTCCCGCATCCCCGAGCCCTCCAGCTGGAAGATCCCGGTGGTGTTGCCCTTCTTCAGCAGTTCGAATGTTTTGGAATCGTCGGCCGGCAGGCCGCCGATGTCCACCGCCACCCCCTTGTCCCGCAGCATCTTTACGGTGTCGTCGATCACCGTCAGGTTGCGCAGCCCCAGAAAATCCATCTTCAGCAGGCCGCATTGCTCCAGCCATTTCATCTCGTACTGGGTGGAGACGTCCCCCTTGCTGCTCTTGAACAGGGGCAGATAGTCGGTCAGCTTGCCGGGGGTGATCACCACCCCGGCGGCGTGGGTGCCGACATTGCGGATGCGCCCCTCCACCGACTGGGCCACCTCGATTACTTCCTGGAATCGGGGATCGGAGTCGACCAGGGACGCCAGCTCCGGCACCGCCTTGAGGGAGGCGGCGATGGTCACCTCCTTGCCGGGCTGCTCCGGGATCAGCTTGGCCATCTTGTCGGCCTCGCCGTAGGTCAGGCCGCAGACCCGCCCCACGTCCCGCACCGCCATCTTGGCCTTCATGGTGCCGAAGGTGATGATCTGGGCCACGCTGTCGGAGCCGTACTTGCGGTTGACGTAGTCGATCACCTTGGCCCGCTGGGTGTCCCCGAAGTCGATGTCGATGTCGGGCATGCTCACCCGCTCGGGGTTGAGAAAGCGCTCGAACAGCAGGTTGTATTTCAGGGGTTCGACGTCGGTTATCCCCAGACAGTACAGCACCAGGCTGCCCACCGCCGATCCCCGGCCGGGGCCCACCGGCACCTGGTTGGCCTGGGCGAAGTCGATGAAGTCCTTGACCACCAGGAAATAGCCGGCGAAGTTCATCCGGTCGATGATCTCCAGCTCCTTGTTCAGCCGTTCCCGGATGCCGGCGGTGGGGGCCGGGTAGCGCCGGGCCAGCCCGGTCTCGGCCAGGTACCGCAGGTAGGCCGACTGGCTGTCGAACTCCGGAGGTACGGTGAAGAACGGTATGTTCAGTTTGCCCGACCCCAGGTCCGAGAGCACCAGGTTGCAGCGGTCGGAGACCGCCATGGTGTTGTCCACCGCCGGGGGGAAGTCCCGGAACAGTTGGACCATCTCGGCCGGCGACTTGAAGTAGAACTGGTCGTTGGAGAATTTCATCCGATTGGTTTCGGCTATCTGCCGCCCGGTCTGGACGCACAGCACCGCATCGTGGGCCTTGGCGTCCCTGGCCTCCAGGTAGTGGACGTCGTTGGTGGCCACCAGCGGGATGTCCATCTCTTTTGCGATGGCCGCTATCTCCGGGATCACCTGGCGTTCCTCGGGCAGCCCATGGTCCTGGATCTCCAGGAAGAAGTTGGGGCCGAACAGCTCGCGGTAGAATGAGGCCGCCGCCCGGGCCTTTTGGGGGTTGCCCTTCAGGATGGCCTGGGCCACCTCCCCCTGGATGCAGGACGACAGGGCCAGCAGTCCGTCGCTGTGCTGGGCCAGCAGTCCCTTGTCGATCCGGGGCTTGTAGTAGAAGCCCTCCAGGAAGCTGGCCGAGGAAAGTTTCATCAGGTTGCGGTAGCCGGCCTCGTTGCGGGCCAGCAGGATCAGGTGGAACGAGGCCTCCCCGCCCGGCTCTACCGAGCGGTCCAGCCGGCTGTTGGGGGCCAGGTACATCTCGCTGCCGATGATGGGCTTGAGCCCGGCCGCCCGGGCGGCGGTGTAGAAGTCCAGGGCCCCGAACATGTTGCCATGGTCGGTGATGGCCAGGGAGGACATCTTGTATTCCAGGGCCTTCTGCACCAGCCTCTCGACGGGGATCAGGCCGTCCAGCACGCTGTATTCGGTGTGGAGATGGAGATGGGTGAATCGGGTGTGGGGCATTTTCTGCGGGGTGTTATGTTATAGGCTGAACTGGGCCGGAGGCCCAAGGGGGGCGCTACTCCTGGAGGTCGGAAAGCTTCTTGGGCACCGCGGCCGGGTTGAGCGGCAGGTTGAGGGGGTTGGCGCAGTATTTCTCCTTGCAGCGTCCGCAGAGGATGAAGGTGAACTCCCGGTGCACCTCCTGCTCCAGCAGGGACTCCGGCACCCCGGCGGTCTGCTCCTCTATCCGGGCCGCCAGGTCGGCCAGGCTGCCGTTGCCGGACTCGGAGATCACCTGGTCGAAGCCCTGCAGCAGGGAGATGTTCAACCGGTAGTGCAGGCTGCCCTGGGGCAGCGCGCGGCGGCATTTATCGCAACGTCTCATCTGTCTTTTCCTCTGGGGCAAAGGATAACATTTAAAGGCGACAATTTCAAGTGGTAAGTGGGCCCGGTTTTAAGGTTGACAAATCGGCCCGGGCCAATTAAACTTATCCCATGGCCAAAAATAAAATTTTTCCCGGCTGGCTGCTGGGGGGGCTGCTGCTCCTCTCGGCTTGCCGGGCCGGGGCCTCCGGCCTACTGATACCCATGGACCTCTCCCAGTCCGACCACCTGCGGGCCTACGGGGTGGTCTACCGCGGCCTGCAGTCCGGCATCAGAATTCAGTGGCTGCTCAATTACCGGGGCGGCTCCTTTCTGGCCGAGGGCGGGCAGTCCCTGTCGGAACAATGCCGGCTGGCCGGGGTCAGCTATCAGCCGGTGGGGCCGGGGCAGATGGAGGAGATCCTCCGCCAGATCGAATCCGGGAACATGGAGCGGGTGGAGCTGGAGCGGGCCCCCCGGCTGGCGGTCTACGTGCCGCTGACCCACGATCCCTGGGACGACGCGGTCCGCCTGGCCCTGGATTACGCCCAGGTGCCCTACGCCACCCTGTGGGACGAGGAGGTGCTGGCCGGGGCCCTGGGCCAGTACGACTGGCTGCACCTGCACCACGAGGATTTTACCGGGCAGTACGGCAAGTTCTTCTCCAGCTACCGCTCGTCCGACTGGTACCAGAACGATGTCCGGGCCAACACCCGGCTGGCCGCCAAGCTGGGCTTTGCCAAGGTCTCCCGGATGAAGCTGGAGGTGGCCCGGCGCATCAGGCAGTATCTGCAGGACGGCGGCTTCCTGTTCGCCATGTGCTCGGCCCCGGCCACCCTGGACATCGCCCTGGCCGCCGCCGGGACCGACATCGTGCCCCGGGAGTTCGACGGCGACCCGGCCGACCCCGACTGCCAGTCCCGGCTTGATTTCAGCCAGACCCTGGCCTTCACCGGGTTCAGCGTGATCACCAACCCCCTGGTCTACGAGCATTCCGACATCGACATCGGCACCGAGGCCCTGGCCCGGGGCCCGGACAGCTACTTCACCATGTTCGACTTCTCGGCCAAGTACGATCCGGTGTCCTGCATGCTGGTTCAGAATCACGTGGCCCTGGTCGACGAGTTCCTGGGGCAGGACACCGGGTTCCGCCGGAGCCGGATCAAGCCGGGGATCGTCCTGCTGGGCGAGGTGGCCGGGACCGACGAGGTCAAATACCTGCACGGGATCTACGGCCGGGGCAGCTTCGCCTTCTACGGCGGGCATGACCCTGAAGACTACCAAGATCGGAAGAGCACACGTCTGAACTCCAGTCAGCGAATACGAGCTCGTATGCCGTCTTCTG
>CALGNM010000217.1 GCA_937958665.1 uncultured bacterium
AGATCGTATTCGGTGACTGGAGTTCAGACGTGTGCTCTTCCGATCTGGCAACACCTTCGAGCTGGGGGTCCGGCCCGGCCCGGCCAAAGGTTCCCCGGTGCGGGCCGAGTTCCGGCTGCCCACTTCCTACCTGGCCCTGGAGAATAAGGCCGTTACCATCCGGGCCGGGGCCAGGGGACGGCTCAAGGCCGACCGGGAGCAGGGAGCAACGGGCGACCGGGTCAAGCTGTCGGGCCAGATGCCGCTGGACGGCGGGGTGGAGTACCTGGTGCGGACCATCACCCGTCCGGCCCTTTACTGCGGAACGGTGTTCGCCGAGGTGCTGGCGGCCGGGGGCATCAGCCTGTCCGGACGGGTCCGGGTGGGGGAGACCCCGGAGGGAACTCCGGAGCTGACCTGGCACCTGTCGCCCCCCCTCCACCAGATCGTCCGACTGATGAACAAGGACAGCGACAACTTCACCGCCGAGATGCTCTACCGCCAGCTGGAGAGGGGCCCCGTTCCGGACGACAGCGCCGGCCCGGAAGGGAACGGCGGCCCGCCCCCCTCCCGGCTGCTGGACATCCTGAAGTCGATGGGCTTCGGGGAGGCCGATCTTCGGGTGGTGGACGGATCGGGGCTCTCCCGCTACAACCTGTGCTCCCCGGAGCAGCTGGTCCGGGTGTTGCGCCTGGTCTACCAAGACCCGGCCCTGCGGCCCGAGCTGCTGTCCTCCCTGCCGGTGTCCGGCACCGACGGCACCATGTACCGGCGGCTGGCCCAGGAGGAGTACCGGGGCCTGGTGCGGGCCAAGACCGGGACCCTGACCGGGGTCTCCTCGCTGGCCGGCTTCGCCTTCTCGCCCGGAGGGCGCTCCTACTGCTTTGCCATCATGTGCAACAACTACACCTCCCGGGCGGCCGCGGTCCGGGCGGTACAGGATTCCCTGGTGGCCCGGCTGCTGGCGGCGGCCCCCTAAAAGGCGGGCCGGGGGTAAAAAAAGGCTTAACATTAGGGGCAAAATAGTTTATAATCACCATTTCGGTTCCAGGCTCAATCAGACCGAACAACCTGATTTGGGGAGGGCCTTATGCCGGAGGTCAGGAAGATACTGGTGGCCGACGACGACTCGAACCTGCAGATGCTGATCGGCCAGGTGATGGCCCGCCAGGGCTACCAGGTGATCAAGGCCGCCGACGGCGACCAGGCCATGGCCCTGTGCGCCAGCGAGCGTCCCGACCTGGCGGTGCTGGACGTGATGATGCCGGGCAAGGACGGGCTGGAGGTCTGCCGGCACCTGAAGATGGCCCCCGACACCGCCTCCATCAAGGTGATTCTTCTGACCGCCAAGATCAGCAACGCCGTCAAGGCGGCCGGGCTGGACTTCGGGGCCGACTGCTTCATGACCAAGCCCTTCAAGGTCTCCGAGCTGGCCGACAAGGTCAGGGAGCTGCTGGAGGGGCCGCCGGTTTCCGGCCCGCAAGCGCCAACCTAAATCTCATAACACATATATTTCAGGAATGGCCATGGAGAAAAAGACCCCATTCTACCAGCAGCACCTGGCGGCCGGGGGCAAGATGGTCCCCTTTGCCGGGTACCTGATGCCGGTCCAGTTCGCCGGGATCATCGAGGAGCACCGCCACGTCCGGACCAAGGCCGGGCTGTTCGACGTCTCCCACATGGGGGAGATCGAGGTGCGGGGCCCGGAGGCCCTCAAGTTCGTGTCCTGTGTCACGGTCAACGACCCGGCGGCCCTGGCGTTGCGCCAGGTCCAGTACTCGGCCATGTGCTACCCCGACGGCGGCATCGTTGACGACCTCTTGGTCTACCGCTATCCCGAACACTTCTTCCTGGTGGTCAACGCCTCCAATCTGGACAAGGATTTCGCCTGGCTCCAGGAGCAGGCCAAGGGCTTCGACGTCTCCTTGAAAAACACCAGCGACCAAGTCGCCCAGCTGGCCCTCCAGGGGCCGAAGGCCGAGCCGCTGCTGCAGAAGATCTGCGACCTCAAGCTGTCGGAGATGAAATTCTACTGGTTCGCCACCGGGAAGGTGGACGGGGTGGAGATGCTGGTATCCCGCACCGGCTACACCGGTGAGGACGGCTTCGAGCTGTACTTCGACCCCAGACAGGCCGACCGGATCTGGCAGGCCCTGTTCGCGGCCGGCCAGGAATTCGAGTTGCGGCCCATCGGGCTGGGGGCCCGGGATTCACTGCGGCTGGAGATGAAGTATGCCCTCTACGGCCATGACATCGACCAGACCACCTCGCCCCTGGAGGCCGGCCTGGGCTGGATCACCAAGCTCAAAAAGCCGGGGGACTTCATCGGCAAGGAGGTGCTCCTGAAGCAGAAGGCCGAGGGGATAAAGCGCAAGCTGGTGGGCTTCGAGCTGGAGGGCAACGCCTTCCCCCGACAGCACTACAAGATGTTCAAGGACGGGGCCCAGGTGGGCGAGGTGGCCAGCGGGGTGTTCTCGCCCTCCCTGTCAAAGGGCATCGGCACCGGTTATATCAAGGCCGAGTTGTCGGCGGTGGGCACCCCTTTCCAGGTGGAGATCCGGGGCAAGCTCATTCCCGCCAGGGTGGTGGAGACTCCCTTCTGGAAGCAGGGGACGGTCAAGAAGGCTTGAGCAAAATCGGCAACCTAAAACCAACAATATAAAATATCAAGGATGGGATAAGATGAGCTTTCCAACTGATCTCAAGTACAGCGCCAGCCACGAGTGGGCCAAAATCGAGGGCGATCTGGCCACCGTGGGCATCACCGATTTCGCGGCCGGGGAGCTGGGCGACATCGTCTTCGTGGAGCTGCCGGCGGTGGGGACCAAGGTGTCGGCCGGCAAGCCGTTCGGCACGGTGGAGGCGGTCAAGGCGGTCTCCGACCTCAACGCCCCCCTGTCGGGCGAGGTGGCCGAAATCAACTCGAACCTGGAGGCCACCCCCGACCTGGTCAACAAGGACGCCTATGGACAGGGCTGGATGCTGAAGATCAAGCTGTCCGATCCGGCCGAGGCCGCCAAGCTGATGGATGCCGCGGCCTATGACGCCATGGACAAGCACGGCCACTGAAATTAAATCAAGGTAATGATGCAGAAACTCCGGGGACCTTCTAAAAAGATGGAGCGGCCCCCGAATATTAAAACCATTCATTGACTTCAGGTAAAAGATGCCTTACATAGCCAACACCCCCCAAAACCTCCAGGCCATGCTGGAGCGGATCGGGGTCAAGGATTTCTCCGAGCTGATCTCCGACATCCCCCCGGAGATCCGGCTGCAGTCCAAGCTGGACCTGCCGGCCGCCCTGTCGGAGATGGAGGCGGTCCGCCGGGTGGAGACCCTGGCCCGGGCCAACCAGCCGGCCGCCGCCCTGGTCTCCTTTTTGGGCGGGGGGGCCTACGACCACTACATCCCGGCCGCGGTGGACCACATCCTGTCCCGGCCCGAGTTCTACACCGCCTACACCCCCTACCAGGCCGAGGTCAGCCAGGGCACCCTCCAGGTGATCTGGGAGTTCCAGAGCCTGATCTCCGGCCTTTACGGGATGGAGGTGGCCAACGCCTCGATGTACGACGGGGCCACCGCCCTGGCCGAGGCCGGGATGATGGCCTGCAACCACACCCGGCGGAAAAAACTGCTGGTGTCCCGGGCCGTCCACCCCGCCTACCGGGCGGTGCTCCAGACCTACTGCCGTAACCAGGGCATCGAGGTGGCCGAACTGCCCATCTCAGGCGGGGTCAGCGACCTTGAGGCGGCCAAAGCAGCCCTGGGGTCGGACAGTGCCGGAGTGCTGCTGCAGCATCCCAACTTCCTGGGGCACCTGGAGCCGGTGGAGGAGTTGGCGGCCCTGGCCCATGGGCAGGGGGCCCTGCTGGCGGTCTCGGCCGACCCCATCTCGCTGGCGGTGTTAAAATCCCCCGGGGAATGCGGGGCCGACATCGCCACCGGCGAGGGCCAGCCGTTGGGCATCCCGATGGGACTGGGCGGGCCCTACCTGGGGCTGCTGGCGGCCAGGGGAGGCCTGATCCGCCTGATGCCGGGGAGGATCGTGGGGCTGACCACCGATGCGGCCGGCCATGAGGGGCTGGTGCTGACCATGCAGGCCCGGGAGCAGCACATCCGACGGGAGAAGGCCACCTCCAACATCTGCTCCAACCAGGCCCTGTGCGCCCTGGCGGCCACCGTCTACCTGTCTCTGATGGGGCGGGACGGCCTCCGGCAGGTGGCCGAGCTGTGCCTGCAGAAGAGCCACTACCTGGCCGAAAGGCTGAAGCCGGCCTTCGGGGCCCCCTTCTTCAAGGAGTTCGTCCATAAGCCCAAGGAGGAGCCGGCCAAATCCCTGGAGCGTCTCCGGGCCCGGGGGATCCTGGGCGGAATCGACCTGGGCCGGCACTATCCCGAGCTCTCCGGCCACCTGCTGATCGCGGTGACCGAAAAGAGGACCCGGGAGGAGCTCGACCAGCTGGCCATCCTGCTCAGCCAGTAGCCAACCAAGGCCGTCCCTTCCGACTTAGGAAGGGGCGGCTTGAACTAAAGGGGGAGATAACCTGCACTACCTGATCGCCTTCTTCCTGTCGGCCGTGCTGGGAGTCCTGCTGACGCCCCTGGCCTTGTTGGTCTCGGTGCGGGGCCGGGTCTTCGACCGGCCCGGGCTGCGCAAGATCCATCAGAAGGCCACCCCCTGTTTGGGCGGGGTGGCGGTGGCTTTGGCGGTGCTGGGGGTGTTGTGGGTTTCGCGGGCCCTGTGGCCCGACCTCCTGGGCGGGCTGTCCGGCAAGCTGGCGGCGATCACCGCCGGCGGGCTGCTGATCCTGGGGGTGGGGCTGTACGACGACCTGCGCAACGCCTCGGTCTGGCTGCGCCTGGCCTTCCAGTTCGCCGCGGCCGGGATTTTGATCGCCGCCGGCTTCTGCATCACCGTGCTGCCCAGCCCGCTGGGCGGGGCCTGGGAGCTGGGGGTCTTCGGCATCCCCTTCACCGCCCTGTGGATCGTCTTCCTGATCAACGCCATCAATTTCATCGACGGGCTGGACGGCCTGGCCGCCGGGCTGGCCATCATCGTCTCCCTGGCCATCTTCGTCTCGGCCGAGAATTCCGGGGAGGGGCTGATCGCCCTGCTGGCCATGGCCCTGGTGGGCAGCCTGCTGGGATTCCTGCCCTTCAACTTCCATCCCGCCCGCATCTTTTTGGGGGACTCCGGGGCCACCTTCATCGGCTTCATCCTGGCGGCCATGACCACCCTGGGGACCATGAAGAGCCTGGCCACCGTGGCCCTGCTGATCCCCATCGCCGCCCTGGGGGTGCCCATCATCGACACGGTGGGTGCGGTGCTGCGGCGCACCTGGCGGGGGCAGATGTTCTACCAGGCCGACAAGGAGCATGTCCACCACACCCTGCTGACCATCGGCTTCTCCCACCAGGGGGCGGTGATGTTCCTCTACGGGGTGACGGTCTTTCTGGCCATCATGGCCATGCTGCTGTCCCTGGCCGACCGCCGGCTGATTTCGATCCTGGTGGTGCTGTTCGTGATCCTGGCCTGGATCTTCCTCAAGAAGTGGCAGCGGCGGGGCGATTGAACCTATGACTAGCTGATGGGGGAATACCGTTGCTTGATCTCTTGAAGCTGGAAGGCCGGGCGGTGCTGGCCCCCATGGCGGGGATCACCGATTCGGCCTTTCGCCTGCTGTGCCGCCGGGCCGGGGCGGCGGCGGTCTATTCCGAGATGGTCTCGGCCGAGGCCCTCTGCCGCCGCCACCACAAGACCCTGGCCATGGCCTCCTTCCGGGAGGACGAGCGCCCGGTGGTGCTGCAGCTGTTCGGCACCCGGCCCGAGGCCTTCGCCCAGGCCATCTCCATCTTGGAGGAGGGACCCCGGCCCCCCGATGCCTACGATCTCAACTTCGGCTGCCCGGCCCCCAAGATCGTCAAGAACGGCGGGGGCTCGGCCCTGCTCAAGGATCCCGATAAAATCGCCCTGATCGCCCGGGCTGCGGTGAAAGCCTCCCCCCGTCCGGTGCTGGCTAAGATCCGCAGCGGCTGGGAGGTGGGCTCGGAGAACGCCCTGGTGGTGTCCCGGCTGCTGGAGCAGTGCGGGGCGGCGGCCATCGCGGTCCACGGCCGGACCCGGGGCCAGATGTTCTCAGGTAAGGCCGATTGGGGGGTGATCGCCCGGATAGGGCGGGCGGTGAAGATTCCGGTGATCGGTAACGGCGACCTGGCCTCGGGGGCCGACGCCCGCCGGATGCTGGAGGAGACCGGCTGCCAGCTGGTGATGGTGGGCCGGGCGGCCCTGGGCAACCCCTGGGTCTTCTCGGAGATCAATGTCGTGCTGGCCTCCGGCAATGTCCAAAAGTTCGCCGGGCCCGGCTGGCCGGAAAGGATCAAATTAATAGGGGAGCACTTGGCCATGGCGGTGCAGGACAAGGGGGAACTGCGGGGGGTGCGGGAGATGCGCAAGCACCTGGGCTGGTACGTCAAGGGCTTCCCGGGGGCCCCGGCCCTGCGCCAGGAGCTGATGCATGCCGAGACGGTGGCCGGGGTGACGAAACTGTTGGAAAGGGTCCAAGCCGATGGGCCGGTCGGATAGCCGGCGCGGGGCCAAGGCCCCGCCGCTGCTGCTGGCCAGCCTGACTTTGGCCCCGGCCCTGGCCAATTATCTGGCCCTGTGGGTGCTGAACGACGCCTGGCTGGCCATCATCCTGTCATCGGTGGTCTTCTACGGCGGGGCCTTCTGGCTGATCAAAAGCTACCGCCTGGAGGACCGGGCCCGGCTGCCCGCCTCCCGGACGGGTCTCAGCCTGGGCCTGGGAATTTTGTCGGCCCTGGCGGTGGCCGCCCTGATGGTGGCGGCCGGCAGCCGGTACTTCGGCGGCCTGCTGCCGGGGGACATCCTCCGGGCCTGCTCGGAGAGGCTACACCAGAGCCGGGCCTTCACGGCCGGGCTGGGGCAGTTCTTCCTGTTGGTGGCGGTGATCCTGCCGCTGGGAGAGGAGCTCTACTGGCGGGCCGGCCTCCAGGGGCTGCTGGCCAGACGCTCCGGAGACAAGCGCCACATCCTGCTGTCGGCCGCTTTGTTCACGGTCTATCATCTGGTGACCATCGGCTTCCTGATGCCCGGGGCGGCCGGGCTGCCTTTGGTGGCCATCGTCTTCGCCGGCGGACTGGCCACCGCCTGGCTTACCGAGCGCACCGGCAACATCTGGGCGGCGGTGCTGTGCCACGGCCCGGGGTTCTGGGGGGCCTCAATCTACCTGGTGTGGAAATACCTGAAGTGAGGGACCACGAGGGAACAAATCGGCAACCCGATCAGGGGGGTGAAATGAGAAGAAGGAAATGGCTGCTGTCGGCCTGGTGCCTGTGCCTTTCAACCGGGATGGCGCTGGCGGACAAGGCTGATTCCCCAAATCTTCCAGCCGGGATCGACCCGGGCTGGTACGGCCAGGTTCTGAAGGACATTCAGACCTCGGAGTACCACATCACCCGGCAGGAGCAGGCCGGGGCCTACCAGTCGCCCAACCGGGCCCAGAACCTCAGGTTTACTTACTTCGATGACGGTTTCGCTGCGGCCCCGAGGGAGAGGGGCGATCACGGCTGGAAGGTGAGGATGGCCCTGTCCTCGTTCGGCCGGACGACCAGGCAGGAAACATTCCTGCCCGGCCAGCTGTTGGCCTCGGGTGACCAGGCCCAGATGGCTGGCTCCGGGCTGACCATCAGATACAAGAACGGGCCCGAGGGTATGCGGCAGGACTTCGTGATTGAGCAGGCGCCTTTGGACCAGGGCGAGCTGATGCTGGTGTTCTCGGTGGAGAAGAGCTCGGTGAACTTTGAGTGTTCGGATGGCCAGGGCCTGTCGTTCGTGATGGACCGGCCCGGCGGGGCCGCGGTCTACAGCTACAGCGACTTGAAGGTCTATGATGCCGGGGGCCAAACTCTGCCCGGTCGTTTCCAGCGGACGGGGGAAGACGGCTTTGCGATAGTGGTGGACGACAGCCGGGCCGCCTACCCGGTCACCATCGACCCTCTTTCCACCAGCCCCAACTGGACGGCGGAATCGAATCAGGATAGCGCCTACTACGGTCGCTCGGTGGCCCCGGCCGGGGACATCAACGGAGACGGCTACTCGGATGTTATAATTGGGGCCTATTATTTCGACAACGGCCAGGCCAACGAGGGCCGGGCCTTCGTGTACCATGGCAGCGCTTCGGGGCTCTCCGCCACCGCCAATTGGACGGCCGAGCCCAACCAGGCCAATGCCTATTTCGGGGCGTCGGTGGCCACCGCCGGGGACGTCAACGGGGACGGCTACTCGGATGTGGTGATCGGGGCCTATGCCTACGACAACAGCCAGACCGACGAGGGCCGGGCCTTTGTGTACCATGGCAGCGCCTCAGGGCTCTCCGCCGGCGCCTCCTGGTCGTCGGGGTCAGGCCAGTACGGCGCCTATTTCGGCTATTCAGTGGCCCCGGCCGGCGATGTCAACGGGGATGGCTTCTCCGACCTGATCGTCGGGGCGCCCAATTTCTCCAACGGCCAGAGCAACGAGGGCCGGGCCTTCGTCTATCACGGCAGCGCCTCAGGGCTGTCGGCCACCGCCGACTGGACGGCCGAGTCCAACCAGGCCGATTCCTATTACGGGCGGGCGGCGGCCACCGCCGGGGACCTCAACGGTGACGGGTACTCCGACGTGATCGTGGGGGCCTTTCGCTACGACAACGGGCAGACCGACGAGGGCCGGGCCTTCGCCTATCACGGCAGCGCCTCAGGCCTCTCCGCCGCCGCCAATTGGACGGCCGAGTCCGATCAGGCCAACGCCTATTTCGGATTATCGGTGGCCACGGCCGGGGACGTCAACGGGGACGGCTATTCGGATGTGGTGGTGGGCGCCAGGTCTTATGACAATGGCCAGACCGACGAGGGCCGGGCCTATGTCTATCATGGCTCTTCGACCGGGCTCAGCCCCAGCCCAAATTGGACGGCGGAGTCCGACCAGTCTGGCGCCGCTTTCGGATTCTCGGTGGCCCCGGCCGGCGATGTCAACGGGGACGGGTATTCGGAGGTGATCGTGGGGGCCTACCTTTACGACAACGGCCAGAGCAACGAGGGTCGGGCCTTCGTCTATCACGGCAGTGCCTCAGGCCTCTCCGCTGCCGCCAATTGGACGGCCGAATCCGATCAGGCCTATGCCGAATTAGGCTGGTCGGTGGCTCCGGCCGGGGACGTCAACGGTGACGGCTACTCGGATGTCATAGTGGGGGCCACCAGCTACGACAACGGCCAGGGCGACGAGGGCCGGGCCTATGTGTACCACGGCGGAGCCTCGGGGCTTTCGGCCACCGCCGGCTGGACGGCCGAGTCCAACCAGGATGGGGCCGGCTTCGGGAATTCGGTGGCCCCGGCCGGGGATGTCAACGGGGACGGCTTTTCGGATGTGGTGGTGGGGGCCTACCTTTACGACAACGGCCAGAGCGATGAGGGCCGGGCCTTTGTCTATCATGGCAGCGCCTCGGGGCTTTCGGACAGCCCGGCCTGGACCGCCGAGCCGGACCAGGCCAGCGCCTACTTCGGCTGGTCGGCGGCCACCGCCGGGGATGTCAACGGGGACGGGTACGGTGACCTGATCGTGGGAGCCTATATGTACGACAACGGCCAGAGCAACGAGGGCCGGGCCTATGTCTATCATGGCTCATCGACCGGGCTCAGCTCCAGCCCAAATTGGACGGCGGAGTCGGACCAGGATGGCGCCTACTTCGGCTATTCGGTGGCCCCGGCCGGGGACGTCAACGGGGACGGCTACTCGGACGTGGTGGTGGGAGCCCGCGCTTTCGACAACGGTCAGGCCGACGAGGGCCGGGCCTATGTCTATCATGGCTCTTCGACCGGGCTCAGCCCCAGCCCAAATTGGACGGCGGAGTCGGACCAGGATGGCGCCAATTTCGGATTATCGGTGGCTCCGGCCGGCGACGTCAACGGGGACGGCTGCTCGGACCTAGTGGTGGGGGCTAACGGGTATGACAACGGCCTGCCCGACCAGGGCCGGGTCTATGTCTTTCATGGCAGCGCCGCCGGTCTCTCGGCCACCGCCGCTTGGACGGCCGAGTCCGACCAGGCCAGTTCCTCCTTCGGCTATTCGGTGGGCTCGGCCGGCGATGTCAACGGGGACGGCTACTCGGATGTCATAGTGGGGGCCTACGGGTATGACAACGGCCAGTCCAACGAGGGCCGGGCCTATGTCTATTACGGCAACAACGGCGGCGGGCAGGATGTCAGGCCAGGGCAGTTCAGGACGGACCTGGCCACTCCGGTGGTCCCCGCCTTGAAAACCAACGCTTCGGACCAGGCGGGCTTGGGCCTGTGGGGCCGCACCTATTATGGCCGGGGCGATATCAAGGCCCAGTTCGAGGTCAAGCCGCTGGGCACCCCCTTCAACGGTGCGGGCTTGTCGGAGACCGGCTGGTTTGACAGCCAGATAAATGGCGCCCAGATGTCGCAAGTGGTGGCGCTGTCACCGGGCACCAGGTACAAGTGGAGGGCCCGGACCAAGTACAAAATGACGGACGGGGCCACCCAGCCCTATGGCCGGTGGATTTATCAGCCCTACAATGGCGGCCTGGGCGAGGCGGATTTCTGCTGCCTGGCCAGCGACCCGTCGGCGGTGCACCTGTCGTATTTCACGGCTGCCCGGGTGGGATCGGGGGTGGAGCTGAAGTGGCGGACCGAGAGCGAGGAGGACAGCGACCGCTGGGTGATAGAGCGGAAGCCGCCGGCTGATGAGAACTATAAGCCGATCGGAGAGCTGGCTGCCCAGGGCATGAGCAACCTACCGCATGACTACACCTACTTTGACAAGGAAACGCTGGAGAAGGGCGAGTACCATTACCGGATAGGTGAAGTGGACAAGGCCGGGAATACCGTCTATTACGGGCCGGTCAGCGTCGGCTGCCTGCCGCCGGATCGGTTCCTACTGCTGCCGGCCAGCCCCAATCCCTCTGGCGGTAAAGCGGTGTTCCGGTATCAATTGCCCCGGGAGGCGGAGGTCCGGCTGGAGATATATAATGTCGTGGGGCAGAAGGTAAAGAGCCTTGACCAGGGGAAAGTGCCGGCCGGGCAGCACCTGATGACATGGGAGTACCGACAGCTGCCCAACGGAGTGTATCTCTTTCGGCTTGTAGCCGGTGAGCTCTCGACCACCGGAAGGCTGATTGTGATCCGGTAAAGGCTATTCGGACGAACAAAAAAGGGAAGAGCAAAGCTCTTCCCTTTTTGCATATCTCAATTATTCCGGCCTTATCTCACCACCAGCATCCGTCCGCCGGCCTGGAGGCTTCCCGCCGTCAGTTTCAGGAAATACACTCCGTTGGGCAGGGAGGCGGTGTTGATCTTCAGACCGTGGCTGCCCGCCGGGCGACGGCCCAGATCGGTGCTTCTAACCAGCTGTCCAGCTATGTTGTAAACCTTGATCTCGACCTTTTCCGGCGACGTCAATTGATATTCGATGGTGGCCTGGCCTTTGGTCGGGTTGGGGTAGGGCCCGGACAGCCTTAAGGCGGCGGCGGGCCGGTTGTCCTGCGGTCGCTCCGGCAGCCCGGTAACTGTTCCGAAGGTCATCAGGGCCCAGCTGGAGGGACCCACCGAATCCATGCCGGCCGGCCAGCGGCCATAAACGGAGTTCAGTTCTCCATCGGCCAGAATGGCGAAGCCCACGGTATCCGGCACTTCCGACTCCAGTTTAAGCTTGGAAAAGGGCACGGTGGACATGGTGACCAGATGGTCCTTGGCGGCCACCTGGCCCTGCCAGCCGCTGGCCGACTCCAGCTGCCAGGAGCCCTTGAAGGCGGAGTACTCAACCAGCTCACCGCTGGAGGCGGCCAGCAGCCGGATGTCCCCATCCTGCAGGCCTTCATCCCGGGAGCAGTCGAGGTCGAACAGCAGGGAATGGCTGATGATGTCAAAGCCGGCAAAGGAGGGTGTTATCATCACCAGATACACGGTGTCCTGCTGGTATTTGACCCAGAAGGTGTCCACATTGTGGTATTTGCCGGCTTTGTCCTCCAGATGGAAGGTGTCCTTATGGGCGTCGGCCCATTGCTCGGGCTCGATGGTCCCGTCGAATTTGGGGACGGTGCCGGAGGGGACCTCCAGCAGGTAGCAGCCATGGCCGGACAAGGCCACCCGGAGGGGTCCGCCCAGCAGGCCTTGGGCGTATATGGCCAGGGTGTCCCATGCCGGACCCAGGGTTTGGGGCTTGAAACAGACGGTTATCATCAGGCTGTCGTCCGGGGCGATGTCGCAGTCGGCCGGTGAATCGACCCCAAAAGCCGGGGTGGCCAGGCACAGGCTGTCTATCCTCAGGCTGACGTTTCCGGTGTTTACCAGGGTCAGGCCGTCCCAGAAGATAGAATCCCCGGGGGCGGCAAATCCCAGGTCGTGCTGTGTGGGATGGGCCGCCAGCAGGGCGGTGCCCCACTGCTGGCTGGATTTCATCAGACCCCAGCTGCCGGGGTTCTCCCAGAAGAAGGTGCTGGGCCAGCTGTTGCCGCCGGCCCCGGGGGCGAAGGAATAGACCAGGGCCGCCATTCCCACGCTGTCGGCCGTGCCCGGCACGATCCCCAGCTTGGAGAGGGCCAGCCTCCACTCGGTGAACCAATTGTCGGGGGTGGCAGACTGGGCGTAGCTCCAGCCTGACACCGTGGAACCCACCCATCCCGACCCGTTCCCGACGCCCTCCTCGACCCCCCCATAGATAAAGACCCGCAGGCGGTAATCGTCGGCCTGGGGCATGGAGGCCCGGTCCAGGTTGGGGTCGAAGTAAAGCTGCTGTTGGTTGCCCGAAAAGCTGTCGGCCCCCTTGAATCCGGCATAGAGGGTGTCCAGGTGATACTTGAACCAGATGGTGTCGCAGAGGGAGGTGGTGTGCGGGGTGATGAAGGCGGCATCCGACCACTCCCCGGGCTGCATCACCCCATCGCAGGTGGGGCGGCTTCCGCAGGGCACGTCCACCCAGGTGGTTTCAGCAGCGCTGTTATGGGGAGCTCGGCCCCCGGTTTGGCCGGATCCAGAGCTGCCGGGCCAGGCGGCCGGGAAGGCCCAGAGCAGTGAAGAGGTGGCCACCAACACAATCAGGGCGGGCAGTGTTTTCTTAATGCTCATGGGGCGATCCTCCAATTCTTATCATCTGTTTAAATATCAATCTAACCTTGGTGTCCCGGGAACTTCGGATCAATCTGCCAAATAAAAAAACAGGGCCTGTGCAATACAGGTCCTGTCATCGGCCGGGCTGATAGTGATATCCGTGGTGGGCGGTACAAGACTCGAACTTGTGACCTCTGGTATGTGAGACCAGCGCTCTAACCAACTGAGCTAACCGCCCCGACAATGATTCTTGTTGAGCCAACATCGCCACTTAAGTATATCAATAATGAGATCTTTTTTCAAGGAAAATGTGCCTTCCGGGGAAAATCATCAGCAGGGGCCACTGCCGGGGCAAGCCGACCCGAAACATCGCCAACCCGGCCCATAACATGTTGATAATTATAGCTAGAACGGAAGAGCACACGTCTGAACTCCAGTCACCGAATACGAACTCTGATGCCGTCTT
>CALGNM010000218.1 GCA_937958665.1 uncultured bacterium
GGCCACCTGGACCCGGGCCAGTGACAGCGAAGCCTGGGCTTGGGCCAGCATCCCCCTGGCGGCTTCCAGTTGCGATTTAGCGGCCTCTCTCTGATATTCGATCTGGGTGAAGGCCTGAACCGAGACGATTCCCGATTGGTAAAGTGGCAAATTGCGCTGGTAATTGTCCTCGGCAGTGCTGAAGTTGGCCTGGGCCGCCGCCGCCTGGCTCTGGGCGGTCCTGACTGCAGCCAGGGTCTGCCTTTCCTGGGCCGACAGCTCATCGTGGGCCAGCCGGACCACCACCATGCCGGCTTCTATCTGCTGTCCCTCCTCGAACGGCATCTCCACCACCCGTCCCGTGACCTTAGAGCGAACCGTGACCTCGGCCACCTCGATGATGCCCGAGCCAGCCAGTTGGTTCCTGTGATTGCGGGAGCAAGCCGGCATCAGCATGGCCAGCAGGATCAGGATCGATGTCATTCTTTTAAGAATGTTAATTATCATCGCCGCCTCTTAAATATTGATATCCTAGTATTAACATTTGGTGAATAAATACGCATTCTTTGACAGCTATTTCATCTTACTTTAAAGATACTTCATTGTAAAAGTCTTCCTGTTTTCTGGCTTTCATCAATGATAACAAAATACCGACTCGTCATCTAAAATCCTTCCTAAAACTTACCCGACCCTTATCGGTCAGGGCCCCGGCGAACACCAACTCAATGATGGCCCGCATCAGCTGGCCGGGTCGGTAGGGCGAATCCATCAGGACCTGGGGATTGATCATCTGCTGCACCAGCACCTCATACATCCGGGTTAGCAGCTCGGGGTCTATGTTCTGCCGGATCATGCCTGTTTTTATCCCCTTCCTGATCAACAGGCCGAAATTGTGATATATCTTGCGGCGCCGGAACTCGCTGATCTCATCCCACATTTCGGGTGCGCTCTTTTGCAGGTCCTGCATGAAGTTCCGGCTGATTCCAGAGGTCCTTTTGGCAATATGATCCACCAGCCCGGCCATCCTCTGGAAGTAATCCAGTCGATCGTTGTCCATCAGGTCTTTGATGCACTGCTCGCTCTCGGCCATCAGCCTGGAGACCACGGCATACAGCAGCTGGTGCTTGCTCTCAAAATAAAGATAGAGCGTCTTCTTGCTGATTCCCAGTTCAGCCGCTATCTGATCCATGGTCACCCCAGAAAACCCCCGGGAGAAAAAAAGATGCTCGGCATTAGCTATAATGCGATCCCGCATTGTTTCGCTGACTTTGGATATGGCTTTGCTCATATAGATCGGAAGAGCACACGTCTGAACTCCAGTCACCGAATACGATCT
>CALGNM010000219.1 GCA_937958665.1 uncultured bacterium
ACCGAGATCTACACTCTTTCCCTACACGACGCTCTTCCGATCTGTCCCGGGAGCTAAAGCCGGTGGAATTTGGCCAGATGGAGGCGGGGGATGTCCTTATCCAAGGAGGCTCTCCAGGCCATGCCGTGATAGTGGCGGACATGGCTCGGGACACCAGCACCGGGCAGGCGTATTTCCTGCTGGCCCAAAGCTACATGCCGGCCCAGGAGATCCACATCCTTAATAATCCATTGCGGCCCGACATCAGTCCCTGGTACAGCCTGGATAATTCAGAACGGATCGATACCCCCGAATGGAACTTTCTGCCCTCAGATCTCAGGAGGTTCCCTGCTCAGGCCGGCCGATGAATTCCCCAACGTCCCAAGACGAACGTTCCGGCCCCAGGTGCATAACCTGCCGGATGCCGGAAGAACTGTGCATCTGCCGGCTATCCCCGCACCTCCAACTGGAGACCAGGGTGGAGGTGGTGATACACTACGCCGACATCAGACGGACGAGCAACAGCGGACGTCTGGTGGGGCTGGCCTTGGCCAACAGCGCGATCCATGTCCGAGGGTTGCCGGGACAGCCGGTGGATATATCGACTGGCGGGCAAGGGACCGATCTGACATTATTCCCCGGAGAGGGGGCGAAGGAGCTGACCCCCGTTTTATTAGGCAGATTACAGCGCCCTCTGCGTTTGCTGGTGCCTGATGGCAACTGGAACCAGGCGGCCGGAGCAGCCAAACGGGAGCCCAGCCTGGCCCGGGCCATGAAGGTTATGCTTCCCGGCGGTATTACCGCCAAGTACCGGATAAGACACCACGAGGATCCGACCAAACTTTGCACCATGGAGGCGGTGATCAGGGCTTTGGGCATCATTGAAGGCCCGAAGGCTGAATCCAGGCTGGAGGCTTTCTTCCAAAGCTGGGTTTGCCGGACGCTATACATCAAGGGCCGGATTGCCAAAGCAGAGATGCCGGACGGGGCACTCATCCCAAAACAATAGACGATTCTTTACCCGGAGACGATGGAAGAGAGATGCCCGAGACAAAGGTAACCGTAATCGGAGGCGGGCTGGCCGGGTGCGAGGCCGCTTGGCAGATTGCCCGAAGGGGCTGGCCGGTGGTAGTATGCGAGATGCGCTATACTGGGCGGGATGCCCCCTCGCCCAGGGGAACCCCGGCCCATCGGACCGGCCTGCTGGCCGAACTGGTTTGCAGTAATTCCCTGAAATCGATGGAGGAGACCAATGCCCATGGCCTGCTGAAGGCAGAGCTGGATCTGCTGGATTCCCTGGTTTTACGGTGCGCCAGGGAGTCGGCCGTGCCGGCGGGCAAGGCTTTGGCGGTCGATCGGATTGAATTTGCCCGTCGGGTGACCGCGCGGATCTCGACCCTGCCAAACGTCAGGCTGGAGGCCCGGGAGGCCACGGAGCTGCCGGATGGCTTGGTGGTGGTGGCTTCGGGGCCTTTAACCTCGGGTCCACTGGCTGGTTGCCTATCGAAGCTGGCCGGGGAGGAAAACCTGTTTTTCTATGATGCCATCGCTCCGGTGGTCTCATCCGAGTCACTCGATTATTCCCAAATGTTCAAGGCCTCACGATACTCCGACCAGGATGGCCAGTACTGGAATTGTCCGCTGGACAAGGAACAGTATCTGGATTTTGTCAAGCAGTTGGTTGGAGCCGAACGGCATCTGCCCCATGGCTTTGAAAAGGGGCGTTTTTACGAGGGCTGCCTCCCGGTGGAGGTGATGGCCGAGAGAAACCCCAACTCGCTGAGGTTTGGCATGATGAAGCCGGTGGGGCTGGTCGATCCCCGCCGCGGGCGTCGCCCCTACGCCGTGGTCCAGCTGAGGCAGGAAAACTCCGCCGGCACCATGTATAACCTGGTGGGCTTCCAAACCCAGCTTGCCCAGCCCGAGCAGAGGCGGGTGTTCAGGATGATACCGGGGCTGGCCGAGGCCGAATTCTATCGATATGGCAGTATCCATCGCAACACCTATTTGAAAAGCCCCAAACTCATCGAGCCCACCCTGCGGAGCAAATCGGCCAGCCCCATTTTTTTCGCCGGCCAACTGACCGGAGTTGAGGGCTACGTCGAGTCGGCGGCTACCGGGATATTGGCGGGAATCAACGTCTGCCGGATGCTATCCGGGAAACAACTGGTGGTTCCCCCGCTGGTTACCATGATCGGTTCGTTGGTCAGATACATAGCCAATCCAGACAACGCCGAAAACTTCCAGCCCATGAACGCCAACTTCGGCCTCCTGCCGCCATTGGATGAGTTCCACCGGACCAAGCGGGAGCGTTATCAGGGCTACGCCGAACGAGCGTTGAAAGCGATGGATGGATTCATCGGGAAAGCTTCCGGTCAATAATGGGAGGATGTCTATGGAATACGGGCAAATAATCAAACAGGCATGGAGCATCTCGTGGGGCAATAAATATCTTTGGTTTTTCGGGTTCTTCGCGGCGATGGGCGGAGGGGGAAATTACAGCGGCTTGTTCGACCGGGACCGCCCTGCAGGAACAATCTCCGGAATGATGCGGGAATGGGCGCTTTCCCACCTGGGTCTGATAGCACTTTGGGGGGCGGCGGCTGCCATCCTGTTTGTGGTATTGATCGCCATCCATCTGATCTCCAGGGGTGGGCTGATAAGGTCATTCAACCAGATCTGCCACCTTCAGCCTGATAATTTTGAGATGACTTTAGGTTACGGATTAAAATATTTCTGGCGAATATTGGGGATAGAGATAATTTATGGCCTGTCAGTTTTCCTGCCGTTGGTCCTGACGATCCTGCCGCTGGGAGCGATGGTCATCTGGGGCGGTGGCGGGGTCAAGTTAATCGGAATAACGCTGTTGGTGCTGATTGCCCTGCCCTTGGTAGTTATAATATTCGGTTTAGGGATATGGGCCAACCTTAGCTTCCAGATTGCGGTGCTTGAAGACAAACGGGTGTTGGAATCCATCCGGGAGGCGGGGCGGCTGTTGAGGGAGACCATCGGACGGTCTGCTCTGCTGGGGCTGATAATCATCGGCCTGGAAGTCACCTTCTGGGTGGCAATGACCGCCGGCCTGATGGCGCTGGCCGTGCCGTTTATAATTTTAGGAATGATCAATTGGTGGGTCGGACTGGTCCCCGGCATCCTGATTGGCCTGCCGCTGCTGCTGTTGGCCGTCGCCGCCTATGGGACATTTGCCAGCGGTTACTGGACCTTGGCCTATCTGCAGCTGGCCGGCCAGGTCAGCCCGGCCGGCCAACCGGAACTTTCCCCGGCCGATGTTAGATAAACCAGCCTGCATATTGGTGGTCCGTCAGGACCGGTTGGGCGACGCCATCAATGCCGTACCGGTCCTGATGGCAATCAAGCGCTGCCGGCCCGAGGCCAGGGTGTCATTCATGGTCTCGCCAGCATTAGCCGGGCTTTTTGCCGGACAGCCCTACGCCGCAAATATTGTCCCCTGGGAGGATGAACTGCCACGGCTGTCCGAGGTGTTGCGAAGGGGACATTACGATTCCTTGCTGATGCTGCATCCCTCAAAAACTTTAGCCTGGTCGGCCCTGGGGGCAGGTATTGGTCAAAAGACCGGGCTGGGTTTCCGGCCCTATTACCTTCTAACCGGCTTCCGGCCGAAACGGATCGCGGGGGCGGATCAGATCCATGAAGCGCAGATCAACCTGAAGGTGGCTTCCGCCGCCGGGTTATGCGACGAGCTGCTTGAGGAGCCCCGGATACACTTGGGGGAATCCGATCGGGAGCCGGCTGAAGCGTTTTATGCCAAGCACAGATTAAGCAAACCGATAATTGTTTTTCCGGCCAACCGGGGTTCGGCCCCCAATTGGCCTGCCAGCCGCTACCGCCAATTGATAAAGGCCCTGGGGCTTCGGGGGCTTCAAGTGGTGGCGGTGTCGGCTCCCGGTGAGGAGGGGGCGTTACGGGAGGCCACTGAAGGCACAAAGTGCCTGACCTGGCCTACCAGCCCTAATCTGCGCAATCTGGCCGGGCTGCTCTCAATCTCAGGAGCAGTTGTCTCCAGCAGCACCGGCGGACTAGATCGGAAGAGCACACGTCTGAACTCCAGTCACCGAATACGATCT
>CALGNM010000220.1 GCA_937958665.1 uncultured bacterium
GGCCTATTTAAGGCCGGCCGCCAGGTTCGAATCTATTTGAGGATCACCAGCTTGCGGACCGCGGTCCGGTTTTGACGGCCATCCTCGGTCTGCAGCCGGTACAGGTATATGCCGTTGGCCACCGGCTGACCCCGGTAATCATCGCCGGCCCACTTGATGGTATGGCTTCCGGCCGACTGGTGGCCGGATACCAAGGTTTTAACTTTTTGTCCCAGGATGTTGTAGACCGATAGCTCCACTCTGGACCCAGCCGGGATCTGGTAGCTTATCTGGCAGTGCCCCCGGGCTGGATTGGGAAAGGCCGGATGCAGGGCGAACGAGGTGGCCGAAGCCAGGGGCCTGCCTTCTGACACTCCGGTCACCACTGGGGCCTCGGTCACCATGCCCCACTTCACCACTATCCCGAAGATGGTGGTGTCGATCACACCAGCCTTGGTTATCCTCAGGTTGTACAGCCCCGGCTCCAAGCCGGAGAGGGTATAGTAGCCTTCTCCGTCTGTGATCTCGCTGTTCTTGGCCCGCGGGCCCTGCCAGGCCACCACCTCGGCCCCTGCCATGGGACCGTTCTTGGTGGTGGTGCACAGCCCGGTGATCCCTCCCGCCTTGTAGCCGTAATACAGCTGGTCGCTGATCTCCAAGTTGCTGGGTTTCCCGCCCATCAGCCAGATGCCAGCCGAGTCTTTGGCCGTGCCGGTATGATAAGCCAAGTTCGTCGGCAGATTGCTGAGGGTGGTCCAGTTGTTGGCAAAGGGGCTGTAGGCGGCGGCCCGGTCGAGGTATCCGTCGGAGTTGTTGCGGCCGCCGGTTAGATACAGCGAATCATTGACCGATACCGCCGCGCTGAAGGAAACCAGCCAGGGGGCCGAGGTTCTGGTGACCCAGGCATTGGTGATGGGATTGTACTTGATGTGGGTCTGCAGAATCGAGCCATCCAGTTTCTGCCCCCCGATGCAATGCAGGCGCTTGATCCCGAAGCTGTCCAGCGCTGCAATCCCAACTCCGGCCCGGCCGTTGGCGTCTCCTCCCACCAAGGCTTTGGTGGTTATCCAGCTGTTGCTGGAGGCCAGATAGGCCTCCACCGTGTCCAAACCGGCGGCCAGGCTGTTGAAGCCCCCGGCGGCATATATCGTATCGGAGATTACGGCCACCCCCATGAAAGCCCTGGGAGTGGGCATGTTCGGCAGTCCGGTCAACCAGCTGTCGCTGGACGGCAGATAGGCCTGCAGGGTGGACAGAGGCAGGCTGTCCCGATCGTATCCGCCCACCAGGTAGATGATGGTGTCACCCACCGCTGCCGCTCCCATCCCATACCGGGATGATGGCATATCGGCCAACCTGTTCCAAGGGTCGCCCCCGACAGTGTCGGCCGCTGGATCATAACGATAGCAGGCGGAACTGGCACCCAAATAGTTGCGCCCGCCAAACAGGTATATTTTCCCACCGGCCACGGCCGAAGTCGAGCCGTAGAGCCAATCCGGCATGGCCGATTTTTTCGCCCAAATCAAACTGGATATGTTGTTGGCCTGTTTAAGGGAGATCGGAAGAGCGTCGTGTAGGGAAAGAGTGTAGATCTCGGTGG
>CALGNM010000221.1 GCA_937958665.1 uncultured bacterium
CGTATTCGGTGACTGGAGTTCAGACGTGTGCTCTTCCGATCTCAGAACATACTTGGGTTATGTTGATGGAACGGGCTCCATGATGTATAACAGCTATTTTTACATTGACAACGTCCCATATAAAACAGAGTATGAATATTGGATAGAAGTTGCCGGAGTCCCCCGGCAGGCAGGCATATTCTATTTCGGATCGGCCACACCGACGGGATCTCTTCCCAATTTACCGACCAGACCCTCGACCCCGACCAATGTAATAGCTACCGATGTTGCCGCAGATCATGGCGAAGCAGCAAACATTACTTGGAATGCCGTTTCAGGAGCCGCCGGATATTATGTTTGGCGCGATGGTGATGTTTGGCCGTTGGGTACCACAACCGGCACCAGCTTTACCGATACTAAATGTCAAAATAAAACATATACATACCGGGTGGAATCATATAATGTAGCCAGCGGGCTTCAAGTACCTTCCCTGCCGGCCACAGCCAATGTAACAGTTGTGGATAATCTTGCTCCTGTACAGTTGCCTATTCAAACTGGAAGCTATGATGTGGGCAACAGGATCATAACGCTTAATTGGCAGGAATCGACCGACGATCCCAATTTAGGCGGCTACTGGGTTTGCCCAGAGCCGGTGGGCGAGTTTGCCAGCGTGATGTACAGTAGCGGCGACCCGGGAGGCTATGAGCCGGATGCCTACCATGTGGAACACGCTTCGCCGATCACACGTCCGATATATAAATATTACGTCCCTGATGAATATTTGGGCTTATCCTTGGGGTTTAGCGTAACTGCTATGGATCGTTCTGGAAATATCGCTCCCTGGAGCCAGACATTTTGTATCAATACCAAGGCCCTTACTAACTCAAATACCTCCTTGGCCACCGCCTACAATAACGGCAAGCATCTGGTTTATGATGATAAAGGCCGTTTGTTCCTGGTTTATACCTCCGAGGATTCTGTCCTATATCAGCAATCCTGGGATGATGGCTATACCTGGACGCCTTCCTCGGGCTTCGCCTCAGGCGGCATCAAGCCTGTGCCTGTTATCGGTTATTATGGTGCAGATACCACCATGACCTGGAAGGCGGAGACCGAAAACTCCGGCTGGATTCTCAAATCTGCCAAAAGGGTGAACAATGGCTGGAGCCCGGCAGAGACCATTTTGGAGGCCATAGGGACCTGGGAACAGACCCATTACATCAGCCCGCCCTCGATGGCAATAAATAACGCCGGAACACACCTGGCCATAGAGCGGGTGGACGCCCAACATCAGGTCGGCGGCCAGAGCGGGACCTGGCACTGGAAGCTGTTATATGGCTTTAAAGCTAACGGCCAGACAGCCTATGCCTGGACCGTTCTGGACAGCACCTCCGGCAGCTGGGGCGGGCAGGACCCGAACCTGGCCAGCCCGACCATCTGTTTGGATTCCAAGGGCGGCGTTCATGTAGCCTGGGATTACGAGGGAGAAATATACTGGCGGGGATATGACCCGTATTTGGGCTCTTGGAAGGACAAGACCAACCTGACCAACAGCCCGGAGGTGTTTTCCGCCGAGCCGTCGCTGTCTTTCTACGGGGATGTGCATATAGTCTGGCAGGAGGGCAACGATATTTATCACCGCAAGGGCAACTGGGGCTATCCCCGGGTGGAGACAATAGACGCTGCCAGCCGGCTGTTTGCCTGGCAGTCGGCCGAGAACGTCAGCAACAGCCCGGGGAGCGCCTCGCTTAACCCGGTGTTTGACGGCAACTATGCGGCCTGGAGCGAACAAAGCCTGGATAACCCCGACATGTACCGGGCCTTCTTCTCTGCCTACAGCGACTACTCTTGGAAAAAATCCACCGATTACAGCAAGAACCCCAGCCAACCGGCGGTATATCCCCAGATCGCCTACCGGCAGAACGTGGACGGC
The DNA here is from genome assembly GCA_937958665.1 of uncultured bacterium. Classification (GTDB taxonomy): domain Bacteria; phylum Edwardsbacteria; class AC1; order AC1; family EtOH8; genus CALGNM01. The sequence goes on from CALGNM010000221.1 coordinate 1,913, forward strand.
AACAAGATGACCACCATCTGGACCGAGGGGACCGGGCCGCTGTATTCGCTGATAGCCCGTGATGAGGCCGGGCAGGTGACCGCACAGCTGGCAACCGAGTTGGGCGGGCCGGAGCCATCAATATATTTAATCGAGCGGGACGGCTACATAACCTACGGGGCGGCTGATGCGGCCGCTTCCACCGGCATTATTACGGTGGATTACGACAGCACCGCCTTGGAATATTACCTGCCGACCCTGGATCGGGACCAGAAACAGACCATGAAGTTCACCTTCTACCAGGAATATCCGGATAAGGCTGATTATATCTATCAGGTTTGGGTGGACAATGTCTCCTTGGGGTCAATAAAGGTTCCCAGCGGCAAATCAGTGGCCTTCGAGAAAGATCTGCCGAACAGCGTTACCCACGACGGCGAGGGGATTGTCAGGATAGTAAACCTGAAAAAGGGCCTTGTCACCTGCGACAAGTGGGAGCTTTATGCCTACGACAAGGCAACCGGACGTGGAGGTGGCAAGAAGTCCGGCGGCCCACAAGCGGAGTCAAGCGACAGCAAGCCCCTGGCCTATGTCTACGCCATGGCCCAGAACGCCCCCAACCCGTTCAACGGCCAGACCAAGATCGGCTACCAGTTGGCCAAACCAGGAAAAGTCAGCCTGAAGATCTACAATACCCTGGGCCAGTTGGTCAACACCTTGGTTGATGCCCAACAGCAGCCTGGTATTTATTCCGCCAGCTGGAACGGCAAGGATAATACGGGGAGGACTGCCGCCAACGGCGTATACATCTATCGGCTGGAAGCCGGAGATCGGAAGAGCACACGTCTGAACTCCAGTCACCGAATACGAT
>CALGNM010000222.1 GCA_937958665.1 uncultured bacterium
AGATCGTATTCGGTGACTGGAGTTCAGACGTGTGCTCTTCCGATCTGGATCTGGACCATAACGGGGTGTTCACGATCGACGAGCAGTTCGCCCGGTGGGATTACTTCACCCGGCTCTACAACTCCAACCCAGCCCTGACCTCAATGCCGCGCCTGTTCCGGCTGGGGTTCAAAATCAGTTTCTAGGCGGCGGTATGAATAGAATGTTGCTTGTCCCGGCAATGGCCTGGCTGCTTCTGACGGCCGGATGCAGCCATGACCCGGTCTATCCATCCATCGGCTCCCTGTACGTGTCCACCGACCCGACCGGAGCGGAGATCCTGATAGACGGGCGGTCCCAGAGCCGCTTCTCCCCGGCCAAGATCGACGGCATCACGGTGGGCTGGCACGAGGTGACCCTGCGCTACTACCGCTGCAGGGAATGGCGCCAACGGGTGGAGATCAAACCCGGCCAGACCAGGAACCTCATAATCAAGCTGGCCGGCATCTCCCCCTCCACCATCCAGACCCTGAGCCTGCCATATTTCGGGGTGGACATGGCCTACGAGGCCGGGGCCCGCCGGATCTACATCGCCAACAAGTCCAGCCCCAACCTGGTGGAATTGGTGCTGGGCGATTCCACCATCACCGGCATCAACCAGCTGCCGGTGGGGTCCTGGCAGTACCTGGTGGCCGCCAGCTCCCGTTCCGACCGGATCTACGCCAAGATCAACGGGGACAGCCTGGCGGTGCTGGAGCTCTCCTCGGGCAGCCTGCTTAAAAAGATACCGCCCGGCCGCCCCCTGGGCGTCAAGGCCCTGGCCTTCTCGGACGACGGCCAGCTGGTATATGTGTCCAACTCGACCGATAGCAGCATTTCCTGCTACCAGGCCGGTTCAGACAGCCTGATCGGAACCATATCCCTGACCGGCTCTCCGGGTGAGGTCCGGGTCCACCCCGTTAGCGGAGACCTCTATGTGCTGTTCGATCTGGAAAGGCGGCTGGCCCGTCTGAGCGCCATCAACGGAGCGGTGCTGGCCAGCGGGACCACCGGCAACGACCCCTGGCATCTGTTCTGGGGCCCGGCCAACCAAACCATAGGCGTCTGCAACGCCAGCGACAAGACCCTGACCGTCATGGATGTTGCCGGGCTGGGCGGGGCCGTCAGCCCGGTGTTTTCATTATGCCATCAAGTGGCCGATGCGGCCTATTCTTCCGCCGGAACCTATCTGTGGGTGGTGATGGCCTATCTGGGGGGTGACCCGCCCCCGCCCCCCAGCAACCTGGCTCTGATTTATATCCCCACCTGGCAGTTTGTGGGATATTTCCCCCTGGGGCTGGTGTCGGTCCGGATGGCCCAAAGCCCTGATGGCCGGTTCATCTATGTGCTTAACTCTCTTAGCAAAAATGTGACCGTATTACGTACCGACCTTCAAGAATAAGCGCCAGCCAGGGGTCGAAGGTCTGAGGGGCAAAGCCTTGCTGGACAAAGGCTTTGCCCTCGGCTATTCTGCGGGACCAGGCTTCCGGGGCCATGAAATTTTTATTGACGGAACCTGATATATCTGATAAACTTATTGGTTAATTCAAGCCACAAACTGCCTGCAGATTAGGAACAAGATGTATCTCTCCCGATTGGAACTGTTCGGTTTCAAATCCTTTCCCCACAAGCTTTCGCTGGAGGTGGGGTCGGGCATCACCTGCATAGTGGGGCCCAACGGCTGCGGCAAGACCAACGTCATCGATGCCATCCGGTGGTGCCTGGGCGAACAGAGCACCAAGATGCTGCGCTCCGACAAGATGGAGGATGTCATCTTCAGCGGCAGCCAGGACGAGCCGGCCCTTTCCATGGCCGAGGTCAGCCTGGTCTTCTCCAACGAGGACGGGTTGCTGCCGGTGGAGTACAACGAGGTCTCGGTCACCCGCCGGCTGTTCCGCTCCGGGGAGAGCGAGTACCTGATGAACAACCAGGCCTGCCGTCTGAAGGACGTGGTGGACCTGTTCCTGAACACCGGGCTGGGGGCCGACAGCTACTCCCTGATCGAATCCAAGATGATAGACACCATCCTGTCCGAGGACCCCTCCATCCGGCGCAGCCTGTTCGAGGAAGCGGCCGGGGTGGCCAAGTACCGGCTTCAGAAGAGAACCGCCCAGCGGAGGATGGAGGCCACCACCGAGGACCTGCTGCGGCTGCAGGACATCGTATCGGAGCTGGAAAAACGTCTGCGGTCGCTGAAGCGGCAGGCCAGCAAGGCCCGGGTCTATGAGAAGTTCAGCCAGGAGCTCAAGGAGATCGACCTGAAGGTGGCGGCCCTGGACCGCGACCGGCTGACCGCCCAGGCCGAGCAGCTCAAGACCGATATCGCCCAATGGCAGGAAAAGCGCGGTGAACTGACGGCCCGGCTGGAGGTCCAGGAGGGGGAGATCACCGCCGCCCGGGAGGCCCTGGAGGCCAACGAATCCCAGATCGGCCAGCTGCAGCAGGAGATCAACTCCCTCAGCGAGCAGCTGCAGCAGAGGGAGAACCGCCAGGCGGTGATCAAGGAACGGCGGGCCGGCATTGAGCTGGCCATGGAGAGGCGGGAAAAGGATATCAGAGAGCTGATGGCCTCCATCGGCCAGTATGACCAGCAGATCCGGTCCCTGCAGAATGGCCTGCAGTCTTCCGCCGACAGCCTGTCGGCCCAGTCCGAACAACTGAAGAAAAAGGAAGCCGATCTGTCCCGGGTGGAGTCGGACCTGACCTCGGCCAAGCTGGCCCTGAGCGAGGCCCGACGGGAGCTGATGGAATCTCTCAAGCTGGAGGCCGACGGAAGGGAGCAACTGTCACTGCTGGAGAGCCGTTACGGCAACGCGGTCTCGGAGCTGGACCGGCTGCGGCAGGAGGCCGACAGGTTGCGGCGGGAGCTGGAGGACGGCGGTCTGGCCGGCACCCGGCTGGCAGAGAAGCACGACGCCCAGCGCCGGGCCCTGCAGGTGCTGGCCGAGGAGAGGCTGAGGCTGAAGCAGAAAAGCGTGGAATGGCAAAAACAGCTGGTGGCCTCCGGCGATGCCCTGCGGGAGGCCTCGGCCGCCCTGTCCGGCCTGAGGAAGGAGAAGGACCTGCTGGAGGGCCTGCGGAACAAACACGAGGGATTCGGACAGGGAGTTCAGTATCTGCTATCCCGCCAGGGGGACCTGAACGGGGGGCTCAAGCCGCTGGCCGAGTTGGTGGAGGCCGAGCCGAGATCGGAAGAGCGTCGTGTAGGGAAAGAGTGTAGATATCGGTGGTCGC
>CALGNM010000223.1 GCA_937958665.1 uncultured bacterium
GACCACCGAGATCTACACTCTTTCCCTACACGACGCTCTTCCGATCTAACGACTGTATAACAAGAACTTTTTTCAAGGAATATAAATCATGGCAAATCTCAAAGAACTGGCGGCCCGGGGCGACAAGTTCACCGGGGGACACCGGGCCTGCGCCGGGTGTGGGGCCACCATCGTGGCCCGCCAGGCCCTGTTGGCCGCCGGCGACAAGCCGGTGGTGGTCACCTGCGCCACCGGATGCCTGGAGGTGGTCTCCACCATCTTCCCCTACACCGCCTGGGATGTTCCCTTCATCCACAGTGCCTTCGAGAACTCGGCGGCCACCATCTCCGGGGTGGAGGCGGCCTACAAATCACTCAAGCGCCAGGGCACGGTAGCCGAGGACATCCGCTTCATCGCCTTCGGCGGGGACGGGGGGACCTACGACATCGGTCTGCAGGCTTTGTCCGGGGCCATGGAGCGGGGGCACAACATGCTCTACATCTGCTACGACAACCAGGCCTATATGAACACCGGGATCCAGCGTTCCTCGGCCACCCCCAAGGGCAGCTCCACCACCACCAGCCCCAGCGGCAAGAAGATTCCCGGCAAGGTCCAGTTCCGCAAGAACCTGACCGAGATCATGGCCGCCCACGGCATCCCCTATGTGGCCCAGAGCGTGGTGGGCAACTGGTCGGACTTCACCAAGAAGGTGGAAAAGGCCCTGGCCAAGGGCGGCCCGGCCTTCATCGCCGTGCTGCAGCCCTGCCGGCTGGGCTGGGGCTATCCCCCGGAGCTGACCGCCGAGCTGGGGCGGCTGGCGGTGGAGACCAACTTCTGGCCGCTGTACGAGGTGGAGGACGGCCAGTACCGGCTCAATGCCACGCCCAAGGAACGGAAGCCCATCAGCGAATGGCTTTTCCTGCAGGAGCGTTTCCGCCATCTGAAGCGCCCGGAGAACCAGGCCATCGTCGAGGAGATCCAGAAGGACATTGACGCCCGTTGGGACCAGCTCAACCGCAAATGCGCCCTGTAAACTTTACCCTTAAAATGAGGTATTGAAAAGTGGCGGAAAACGTAAACGTCTTCGAGGACGATTTTTGGGCGATCAGCGAGAAGCTCAACGAGCTCCTCAAGAACACCAACTCCCAGGCGGTGCTGCTGATTGACAAGGCCGGCCAGCTGATCACCACCGCCGGAGACGTCAGCCAGCTGGACACCACCTCATTCGCCTCGCTGTCGGCGGCCGATTTTGCCGCCACCAGCCAGCTGGCCATGCTGGTGGGGGAGAAGGAATTCGCCACCCTGTTCCATCAGGGGGAGAAGCAGAACATCTACGTGGCCTCCATCGAGGCCCGGGTGATGCTGGCGGTGGTTTTCGACCAGCGGACCACCCTGGGCCTGGTTCGGGTCCGGGTCAAGCAGACGGTGGCCGAGCTGGTCAAGCTGTTCCAGGCCATCTTCTCCAAGCTGGACGGGGGGCCGGGGGCCCAGCCCCAGTCGCCGCTGGGCAGCGACTTCGGGGCGGAGGCCGAATCCGAGCTGGACAACCTTTTCAAGTAAGCGGGAGGAAACCACGTGTCTCTGATAAACTACTCTTCCCGCGAGATCAACTGCAAGGTGGTCTATTACGGCTGCGGGCTGTGCGGGAAAACCACCAACATCAAGTACATCTACTCCAAGGTGGCCCCGGATGCCAAGGGCAAGCTGATCTCATTGGCCACCGAGCTGGACCGCACCCTGTTCTTCGATTTCATGCCGCTGGATCTGGGCAGCATCAAGGGCTTCAAGACCCGCTTCCATCTCTACACCGTGCCCGGCCAGGTGTTCTACAACGCCAGCCGCAAGCTCATCCTGAAGGGGGTGGACGGGGTGGTGTTCGTGGCCGACTCCCAGGTGGAACGGCTGGAAGCCAACCAGGAGTCCATCGTCAACCTCAAGGACAATCTGGCCGAGAACGGCTTCAACATCGAGACCATCCCCTTCGTCATCCAGTATAACAAGCGGGACCTGCCCAACATCGCCTCGGTGGACGAGATGCGGGGCCAGCTCAACAAGTGGGGGGTGCCCGATTTCGAGGCGGTGGCCCACCAGGGCTACGGGGTGTTCGAGACCCTCAAGGAAGTGGCCAAGAAGGTGCTGAAGAACTTGGGCTGAAACGCCCCAAGGGGCCGCCGGATGACCGGCGGCCCCTTTCCTTATGCCCGCCCGATTTGGGTTGACAGGGGATGTCCCTTTGGTATAACATTTATCGTGGCTGGGGCTGAAAACCGCCATAATCCAGCAATCAACCAACCATCGATGCAGTTATCAGAAATAATGTAACGCCGCCGGACATTGCCCTGGATCATCTGCCGGATGGATGAAGGTGAGTCCAGATCGGAAGAGCGTCGTGTAGGGAAAGAGTGTAGATCTCGGTGGAAGCCGTA
>CALGNM010000224.1 GCA_937958665.1 uncultured bacterium
GATGACAGGAACACCCCGCTCATCAGCAGGTTGCTGCCGTAGAGAGTGGACGGGGTCAGCCGCACCTCCCCGTAGCGCAGGTCGATGCTGAAGAAATCGCGGTCGGTCAGGGTACAGAAGGACCGGAGCGAGGTCTCCCGGGTGTTGGACTTGGTGGCTTCGGCGCTCTTGGGAAGATACTTGGTCTGCAGCTTCTGCTTGAGGCGGAACCTCAGGGGAAAGACCGGCCGGTACTCCAGCTCGCCCTGGAAGCGGACGTTGTCCAGCCCGTAGGCCAGGTTGCGCCAGAAATCGATGTAGGCCCGGGTCAGGGTGACCTTCCGGCTGATCTGCCAGCGGGTCTCCAGGTAGGTGCCGTCCTCGGCCTTGGGAGCCGGGTAATTCACCAGCTGGCGGTAGATCGGGTCGATCAGACGGTACTCCTTCTCCAGAATGGTGTCGTCGAACTTGGTCTGCTCGGCAAACCCCCGGGAGAATGGGTTGTCGTAGTCCACGTCATAGTGCCGTCTCATCAGCAGTAGGTAGAGGGTCTCGTACTGCAGGCGGGTCTGCCACAGGTAGGCCCAGCCGCCCCCGTTGAGATGGGACAGCTCCCCCTCCACCGACAGGTTGTCCACCACCGTCCGGAAGTTGCCCGCCCGGATGCCCCTTACCCGGCCGGACCACAGCCGCAGGAAGTTCGGGTCGGACAGCTCGTTCTTGTCGCCCGGCAGATCCAGCTCGGCCGGGTCGGGCCTGAACTCCTTGTCGTAGCGGGATTCGAAGGCGGTGAACCCCAGCCCGGTGCCCACCGGCAGGCCCCAGGCCCCGGACAGGTCGCAGTCCAGGTTGGCCCCGTAGGTTTTTTCGTTGAAGACATCGCGATACCAGGGGTAGCGGGGGGTGGTCATGAAGTACATGTTGACCGTGCCGTCCCGGTTCAGGATGCCATCCCGGTCGTCCGAGGAGAAAAAGGCCACCGGCCTTAGTCTTCCCAACCGGGCCTGGGCGGCCCCTCCCCGCAGGGCGAACAGCTCGTTGGGGCTGATGTCGCCGTACAGCCCGGCCCCCCGGGCGAAGCGCCGCACCATCGACTCGTCGCTCGACCAGGAGTTGTCCATGGCCAGTCCCTGGCCGAAGCTCAGCCGGTAATTGCCCAGGAAGATCTTCTCCAGGGGATCCATCCCGTAGAGCCCGACGTAGGCCTTGGATAAGCCCTCCGGCTCATAGGGCTCCTGCTGGTGCAAATAGCCCAGCTTCAGGTCTCCCGACAGGTCCATTCGCAGTCGGTGCTGCACCGCCGGACGGTTGGGGGCCCCCTTCAGCAGTTGATATTCGGAGCGCAGCCGTTCCTGCAATTGGTCGATCTCGGCCTGGCTCCAGCCGTGCTGGGCCAATATCTTGTCGGTGGTCACGGTGTCCCAGCTGGCCGCGCCGGGCACGAACCCCAGCAGGGCGGCGTTCAGCCAGGCCGTCTGGTACCGGAAATCGGCCTCGGTCCCGGGGTCGATCCGGTCATCGGACGAGATTTTCAGCCGGTAGTTGCCATCCAGGTAGGTCTTCTCCTCCCGGGGTTTGATGGTCACGTAGTTCCGCATGTTCAAAAATCCGTAGCGGGACAGGCCGTCGATGTTCCGCTGCAGGGTCCGCCAGTCCTTGATGGGGCCGGACTGCCGGACGTGGCGGATCACCGCCGCCGCATCCACTAGCGACACGTTCTGCAGGGACATCAGCTGGTCCAGGCTGGCCCGGTTGATGTCCATGGGATGCAGCAGCAGATCCTCCCACTCGTTGATGGCCCCGCTGCCCGGAGATTCCTCGGCCGCCAGGCGGTCCTGCAGCTCGGCGATGTAGCGGGTAATTTTCACCGTATCCGGTGGAGGGAAGACCGCCAATCTGGCCCTAAGGTACCGCAGGTACTGAGGGGTCATCCCCGGCACCTCCATCAGCTGGTAGAAGCTGGAGAAAGCGCCCCGCTCAAAGCGGTGGCGGTATATCTCCAGGGCCAGCTCCCGGGGTATGCCGTCCATCTCCAGCAGCTCCTGGCGGGTGGCCCGGTTGAGGTCCAGCTGGGCCTCGCTGCGGAGGGAATCGTGGCTCTCCGGCTGGGCCTCCTGAAAGAACTCGGCTTGCTGGGCCTGGCTGGTTGACAGCCCCGCCATCAGGGCTATCAGGGCTACTATCCATCTCATGCCGGTCACCAACCGTAGCCCAGGCCGAACTGGTGGGTGCCTGACAGGGCCTGGTGGCCGCCCTCGAAGGCGTAGCCCACCGAGATCCCCCGGGCCCTGACCTCCAGCCCGGCCGAATAGAGGGTCAGCTGTCCCTCGGTCTGAATGCCGGACCTTAAGGTAAGCCGGTCGGCCATCAGGCCGAACTCGGAGCCGATCCGATAGCGGGTGGCCCTCCCGGCGTCCTTGGTGGCCTCGACCGAGGCCAATACCCCGCTGAAGGGCGAATGCGACAGCCCGATGCCCACCCCACTGGGCAGGTCATAGGCCTGATCCAGCCCCAAGCTGGGATGGTTGAGGTTATGGCCGAAGCAGCCCATCCGCCAGGAGCGGTAGATCCTGGCCAGCAGCCCGATGTCGGCCCCCAGGGTGATGGCTGATCCCATCCCCTGCTGCCACAGCCGGTAGAAGTTGAGATTGTAGCCAAAGGACAGCTGGCGGTTCAGGTCGAACCCGTGGGACAGGGTCACCGCCTGATCGGTCTCCAGCTCGCACCCCACCTGCTGGACGGACAGGGCCCCACCTCCCCAGCGCCCCAGTCCGGCCGCCAGGCTCAGGGTCTGGTTGGTCAGTCCGGAGATGCCCCACAATCGCTTGGCGTACACCGCCGACTGCCAGCCGGTCACCGAGGCCAGCCCGGCCGGATTCCAGCGCACCGCTTCCACCCCCTCGGCCACCCCCACATAGGCCCCGGACATCCCGGCGGCCCTGATGCCCACCTGCCAGTCCTCGAAGGCCGCCTGGGCGGCTCCCCCGGCCAGCAAGGCCGCCGTCATCAGCAAAACGATCTTCTTCATATTTCTTCCCCTTATTTCAAACGTGTGCCCAGGACGACCAGCTTGGTCTGGTCGGAGACGGCCCCCAGCGCGCTAACGCTCCTGAGATGGGCGATGTAGATACCGATGGTGGCCCGCCGCCGGGAATCATCAGAGCCGTCCCAGCAGAAGATCTGGTGTCCCCCCGGGACGTTGTTCAGGCAGGTCTTGACCAGCCGGCCTTTAAGGTCGTAGATCCGCAGGGTCAGCCGGTGGTCGGCCGGGGCGTTGACCTCTATCAGGGCGGTCTCCCCCCGGTCGGGCGCGAAGGGATTGGGCTGGATCGAGACGAACCGGGCCGCCTCCGAGGCTGTGATGGTGTCCTCCAGCAGCACAATATCGGGCGGATAGAGGATGCCCCCGTAGTAATAAGGATGGGCGAACCGGGGAACCAGCTGGTAGCCGCTGTTGTAGGGGGCCTCCTTGTCGTACTGGGAGACGATGCCGGTCACCCTCACCCTGGCCCCGTAGGGCAGCTGGCCCAGGTCGAACTGGCTGATCTCGGCTATCCGGACCGCAATCGGGGCGTTGCCGTTCCTCAGTTCCATATTGTAGCCCCCCCCGGCATAGGAGGGTATGCTGCTGACCGAGCCCTCCACCGACACCAGGGATCCTTCGATGGATTCGCCCAACAGCTGGTTAT
>CALGNM010000225.1 GCA_937958665.1 uncultured bacterium
CCACCGAGATCTACACTCTTTCCCTACACGACGCTCTTCCGATCTGCCAGCATTGACGCTTGGGCGGATCAGGTGTTCACCGGCTACGTCAAGAGCGTTTCTCCGGCGGTGGACCAGATGAGCCGCACCATCAAGGTTGAGGTCGCCCTGGGCAACACCGGCTTGAAGCTGAGGCCTGGCATGTATGGGCGGGCCGAGGTCTTATTGGCCAGACACCACAAGGCGGTGGTGGTGCCGTCGGCGGCGGTGTTGGAGGCGGGGGGCTTCCCCAAGGCCTTCGTGGTTTCCGGGGGAAAGGCCCAGGCCCGCGAGGTCAGGGTGGCCGCCCAGGCCGGCGATCTGAGCATGGTCGAAAGCGGCCTGGCCTTCGGCGACACGGTAATCGTGGCCGGTCAGTACACCGTGGTCGACGGAGCGCCGGTAGAGATCGTGGGAGGCAAGTAGGATGATACTTTCAGATTTCGGCATAAAGCGGCCGACCACGGTCACCATGATCTTCCTGGCGGTGACGGTGCTGGGTGTCATCGCCATGACCACCTTGAAGATCGACCTGATGCCGGACATGGACATCCCGGTGGTGGCCGTCATGGCCGAGTACCGCGGGGTGGGCCCCAAGGAGGTTGAATCCATGGTCTCCAAGACCTTGGAGGGGGCCGTCTCCCAGGTGCAGAACATCAAGAACGTTTACTCCATCTCCAAGGAGGGATACTGCCTGGTGATCGCCGAGTTCGAATGGGGGGTGGACGTCGACCAGGCGGGCAACGACATCCGGGAGAAGATAGACATAGTCAAGCGTTACTTGCCCTCGGATGTGGGGAACCCAATGGTGGTAAAGTTCGACCCCTCCATGATCCCAGTGGCCATCCTGGGGGTCTCCAGCGAGAAGCGCAACCTGGTGGACCTTAGGGAATACGCCGAGGACGAGATCAGGGACGAGCTGGCCAGACTGGACGGTGTGGCCCTGATACAGGTGATGGGCGGACGGAAGAGGGAGATCCACGTCGAGCTGGAGCGGAGCCGGATGGAGGGTCTGGGCGTCTCCACCGACCAGGTGCAGGGCGCTCTAGCCTCGGCCAACCTCAACCTGCCCGGAGGGCACCTTAAGCCGGGGCAGCAGGACTTCATCGTCAGGACCACCGGAGAGTTCGCCAGCGTGGCCGAGATCGGACAGACGGTGGTGGGAAACAAGGGCGGGGTGCCGGTCTTCCTGCGCGACGTGGCCCGGATAAGGGACACCTACATCGAGAACGACAGCGAGGTGCTGATGAACGGCCGGCCGGCGGTGGTGCTGATGGTGCAGAAGCAGTCCTCGGCCAACACCGTCCAGGTGAGCGACCGGGTTCTGAAGCGGCTTGCCGAGCTGCAGAAAAACGCGCCCGGCGACATCAAGCTGGAGGTGTCCTTGGACACCGCCGAGTTCATCAGGGGTTCGATAAGAAGCCTGCGGGATGAGGCCCTGGTGGGAAGTCTGCTGGCGGTGCTGGTGATCATCCTTTTCCTCCACTCGTTCAGCAGCACGCTGATCATCGGCCTGGCCATACCCTTCTCCATCATCGCCACCTTCATCCTGATGCAGCTGAACAACATGACCCTCAACATCATCACCCTGGGGGGGCTGGCGCTGGGGGTGGGGAGGCTGGTGGACGACTCCATCGTGGTGCTGGAGAACATCTACCGGCATCGGGAGCAGGGAAGTGATCCCCGGAGTGCCGCCCTTAAAGGCAGCAGCGAGGTGGCTATGGCAGTGCTGGCTGCCACCATAACCGCCATCGTCGTTTTCCTGCCCATAGCCTACGTCAAGGGGATGGCCGGGGTCATGTTCCGGCCCATGGCCCTGACGGTGGCCTTTGCCCTGATCTCGTCATACTTCATCTCGATGATGTTGGTGCCGCTTTTAACCACCCGCCTGATGAAGGTGGAGCACCACCGCCTGGAGAGGGACGATCTGTTCCACCGGATCCTGGCCAGGTTCGATCACGGGATAAAAACCCTGGACGGCTTCTACCAAGGGGTGGTGAGGTGGGCCATCACCCACAAGAGGAGGGTGGCGGCCCTGGTCGGCGTTCTGGCGCTGTCCAGCATAGCCTTGATCTGGCCGCTGGGGCTGGTGGGGGGCGAGTTCATCCCCGAGTCGGACAACGGGGAGTTCCAAATCGACATCAAGATGCCGGCCGGCACCGGGTTCAAGACCACCAGCCAGGTCATAGGCCAGATAGACTCCATCGTCAGACATGAAGTGGCCGAGGCCAAGAACGTCTACACCACCATAGGCGAGGGCGAGGGCATGCAGGCCGTCCTCCGCGGCGGGGTCAACTCGGGCCAGATGAGGGTGAGGCTCGGGCCTCGGCAGAAGAGGAAGAGGAGCGTCTTCGAGATCGCCGACGCCCTGAGGCCCAAATTCGCCAGGATACCCGACGCCGCCGTCACCATCATCCTCAACAGATCCATGGGCGGAAGCATCGGCAGCTCCATCATCGGCGGGGGGACCGGCGGGGCGCTGGAAGTCGAGATCCAGGGCTACAACCTGGCGGTGGCCGACAGCCTGGCCGAGCGGGTCAGGGAGGTGATGGCCTCCATCCCCGGGACCAAGGACGCCAGGAAAAGCCTGCAGCCCGGCTTTCCCGAGCTCCAGGTGAGCCTGGACCGCGAGAAGGCGGGCTGGTTCGGCCTGGGGACCTACCAAGTGGCCGGGACGATAGAGACCTTATTCAAGGGCAAGACCGTCACCAGGTTCCGGGACCCCAGGCTGGGCAAGGAGTACGACGTGGTGGTCCGGCTAGCGCCCGAGGAACGGGCGGATCGGGCCTCCCTGGAGGCCATCTCCATCCCGTCCCCGATGGGAAAGCCGGTGGCCCTGACCAACGTGGCCACCATCGAAAAGAGGACCGGGCCGGTCAACATCGCCCGCAAGAACCAGCAGAGGCAGGTCAACGTCTCCTGCGACGTCAAGGACCGGCCGCTGAGCGAGGTCAGCCGGGAGCTGTCCCAGAAGCTGTCGGCCCTTCGCCTGCCACCGGGGTTCCACCTGGTCATCGGCGGTGCGGCCAAGGACATGCAGGACTCGATGCGGGACCTGGTGCTGGCCGCCCTGCTGGCCATCATGCTGGTCTACATGGTGCTGGCCGCGCAGTTCGAGTCCCTGCTGGACCCGTTCGTGGTGCTTTTCTCGGTGCCGCTGGGGGTCATCGGGGTCGTCTGGGGGCTGTTCCTGGCCGGGATGAACCTGAGCGTCATCGCCTTCATCGGCATTATCATGATGATCGGCATAGTGGTTTCCAACGCCATATTGCTGGTGGACTATTCCAACCAGCTTAAAAGCCGGGGAATGGGGCTGTATGATGCCGTGATCCTGGCCGGCCGCACCCGCCTGCGTCCCATTCTGATGACCAGCCTGACCACCATGCTGGGCATGGTGCCCATGGCCCTGGGGATGGGGGAGTCGGGCGAGACCATAGCTCCTCTGGCCGTGGCCGTGATCTCCGGATTGACGGTTTCAATGGTTCTGACGCTGCTGTTCGTGCCGTCCCTGTATGTGATATTCGAGGAACGGCTCAGGAAGTAGCTGATAACGAGGCCCGGCTCCGCCGGGCCTCGTTGTTGACAAACGGACCGATTGATAAAGATCGGAAGAGCACACGTCTGAACTCCAGTCACCGAATACGATCT
>CALGNM010000226.1 GCA_937958665.1 uncultured bacterium
CACCGAGATCTACACTCTTTCCCTACACGACGCTCTTCCGATCTTTCAGGGTTTCGGCTCCATCGGCGGGATGTCCCGCCAGAGCTTTCTGAGCCTGTCGGTTAACAACACCTTTCAGGCCAGAATAAACCGTGGCAAGGAACGGGCCAAGCTGGATCTGGCTTCGGCCTGGCTGGGGGCAGGCTACGATTATCTGGCCCAGGGCCGCCGGTGGTCCAACCTCAGCCTGAACTCCAGCCTGCTGCCTGGCAACCGCTATTTTGAGGGACGGCTGGGGGCGACCTACGATCCCTACCTGCGCCGGACCCAGAACACCAGCCTCTATCTGGGCTTAAGGCTGTCGGGACGGTGGCTGGGAGATCATAAGGGGGAACCAGAGGACCAAAAGTCTGCTGACCCGAACCCAGCCGATACTTTGGCCGAAGGGGCCTCCGGCGCCGTTGCCGACAGCTCGGCTCAGAGGACGGAGGAGCCGAAGCCCAAGGCCACCGAACAAAACAGCCTGCCCTGGTCGCTCAACCTGGGCTATGACCGGAATTGGAGCCCAATTTACGAGAATTCCAACCTGCAGGGCACCCTGAACTTCGATATCGCCCGGAACTGGAGGATCGGTTACAGCAAATACTACAATCTGAAGCAAGGGGAAATGGTGTCGGAGAGTTATTCGGTCTACCGGGACCTCCACTGCTGGGAGGCCAGGTTCAGCAGCTCCCGCAGCGGAGTCTACTGGTCCTATGAGTTTCGGATCAACCTGAAGGCCATACCGGAGCTGAAGGTCCACATACCCCGTTCGGGCAGCTCCGCCTATTGAACTTTGCTTGTCTTGACGCTATGAAATATATCTGATATAATAAACTTTTGGCTCCCAAACCAGCGAGGGTGGCGGAACTGGCAGACGCGCCAGACTTAGGATCTGGTGCCGCAAGGCGTGGGGGTTCAACTCCCCCCCTTCGCACCAAAGTAGCCGGCCGGCCCAATCAATATCAATAACAGCAAGACCTTAAGGAGATGAATTGAAGGTAGAGATCAAGCAACCCAAGAGCTGGCAGAGGATATTCGAAATCGAGGTGCCCGGTGAGAGGTTCAGGGAAACCGTCGAAAGCCTTTATCAGGAGTACGGCCGCGAGGCCAAGATCCCCGGCTTCCGTCCCGGAAGGGTGCCCCGGGCGGTGCTGGAAGCCAGGTTCGGCAAGGGCATCGAGGCCGAGGCCATCGAGCGGTTGGTGCCCGAATCGTACCAACGGGCCCTGGAACAGAATCAGCTGGTCCCGGTTAATCGGGCGGCCATCTCCGACCTAGACCTGGCCGAAGACAAATCGCTCAGGTTCAAGGCCACCTTCGAGGTGCTGCCCGAGGTGGCCATCAGGCGCTACAAGGGGCTGCCGGCGGTCAAGCGATTCCGGGAGGTGACCGACGACGACGTCTCCCGGGAGATAGACTACCTGCGGGAGATATACGCTGAATACCAGCCGGTGGACCGTCCGGCCGGGACGGGGGACCGGGTGGTGATCGATTTCGTCCCGGTATCCGGTTCGGCCCAACCCGAGAAGGCCAAAGGCGAGAACTATCCCATCGATTTGGGGGCGCCCCAGGTCCTGCCCGAGTTCAATCAGGGTTTGGCCGGGGTCAGGCCGGGTGATGTCCGGGAGATATCGGTGACCTATCAGCCGGATTACCAGGCCAAAGAGCTGGCCGGCCAGACGGTGGCCTTCAAAGTTACGGTCAAGGAGGTCAAGGAGAAGAAACTTCCGGCCCTGGATGACGATTTCGCCAAGAAGGTCAGCGAGTACCAGACCGCCTCCGAGCTGCGGGAACGGATCAAGGCCGGCATGGCCGCCCGGGCCGAGGCCGAGGCCATGGAGGGAGTGCGGATCCAGGCGGTCAATGCCATGATCGACGAGAATCCGCTGGAGCTACCGGAGTCGCTGGTCAGGGAGCAGGCCGAGGGCCTGACAGCCGAGGCCCGGGAGAGGCACCAACGGGAACATCGCCACCCCGACGGGGATAAATGTCCGGACTGTCAGTGGGACCAGGATAAGATGCTGGAGCAGTACCGGCCGGTGGCCGAGTGGAAGATCAAACAGGATTTGTTCCTGTCCCAGGTGGTAAAGCTGGAGAACATCGTCCCCGAGCCGGCCGAAATTGAGGGGGCCATTCAGGACTGGGCCCGCCACAACCGCAGCGATCCGGCCGAGATTAGAAGGGCCCTGGAGAAAAGCCCGGAACGGATGGAGGGCCTCAAGGACCGCCTGGCGGCGGAAAAGGCCGGCCATCTGCTGGCCGAATGGGCCGAAGCCAAGCCGGAAAAGATCGTGGCCAATAAACAGTAACACCAAATACAGGGGATAAGGAGATGCCCAAACAGAGCAGCCTGCAGCTGGAGAGCAAGAGCGTCTGGGAGCTGGCCGATGCCAAGGCGCGGGAAAGGTATTTTTCTCTGGCCGGGGATTACGCCAGATTTCTGGAGGAAGGGGTGACCGAACGGCTGGCCGCCGGGGAGTTGAGGCGTTTGGCCGAGAAGCAGGGATTCGTTCCGCTGGAAAGCGTCAAATCGTGGAAAGCCGGCCTGAAGGTTTATGCCCTGAACCGGGGTAAGAACATCTTTCTGGCGGTGCTGGGCCAGGAGTCGCTGGAGGCCGGGGTCAACCTGGTGGCCTCCCATCTGGATGTCCCCCGGCTGGATCTCAAACAGAGACCTCTTTATCAGGACGAAGACCTGGGACAGGCCCTGCTGCGGACCCACTACTATGGGGGAGTCAAGAAATACCAGTGGGTCAACATTCCCCTGGGCCTGTTCGGCAAGGTGGTGCTGGGCAACGGACGGGAGATTGATCTGGCGGTGGGGGCCGGGACCGATGACCCCTGCTTTGTGATCCCAGACATACTGCCGCACCTCAACAAGAAGGAGCAGGCCGAGCGCAAGTCTGGGGAGACCATCAAAGGCGAGGAACTGGTGGTGCTGTGCGGCGGGATTCCGGTGGATGACCCCGAGGCCAAGGGCCGGGTCAAGCTGGCGGTGCTGGAGCAACTCAACCGGCAGTACGGGCTGGTGGAGGAGGATCTGATCAGCGCCGAGATAGAGGTGGTGCCGCTGATCAAGCCCCGGTGGGTGGGGTTCGACCGGAGCTTCCTGGGCGGCTACGGCCACGACGACCGGGTCTGCAGCTACACCTCGGCCCGGGCCATTTTCGACCTAAAAGACCCGAAACGGACGGCGGTGGCGGCCTGCGTGGACAAGGAGGAGATCGGCTCCGAGGGCAACACCGGAATGCAGGCCATGTTCCTGTGGAACTTTCTGGGCGACCTAATGGCCCTGGCCAAGCCCGATTACCAGGAGGCGGCCCTCCGCCGCTGCCTGGCCAACAGCAAGGTGCTGTCGGCCGACACCAATGCCGCGGTGGAGCCCAATTTCAAGGGGGTGCACGAGATGTCCAACGCCGGCAAGGCCGGGTTCGGCATAATGATGGTCAAATACACCGGGCATGGCGGCAAGAGCGGGGCCAGCGATGCCAATGCCGAGTTCGTGGGCTGGGTCCGGCGGGTGTTCAACCAGGCTGGGGTGCCCTGGCAGTGCGGGGCCATGGGCAAGGTGGACGAGGGCGGCGGGGGGACGGTGGCCAAGTACCTGGCCAACCTGGGCATGGAGGTGCTGGACTGCGGCCCGGCGGTGATGTCCCTGCATTCGCCCTTCGAACTGGTGTCGGTGGCCGACATCTACGCCAGCTACCAGGGGTACCTGGCCTTCTTCCAGGCCTCCTGATCAGGCTTATTTTTCAAACCCAACGGATAATTTTCTAGGGAGAGTCTCGCAATATGATAATGAAGGCGATGCGCAGCCAAATGAAGCTGATCATGTGGATCGTGGCGATTGCCATGGTGGTGGGATTCGGCTTTATCATCACCGGCACCGGCGGCAGTCTGGGCAAGAGCCAGAGCAAGCTGGCCCAGGGGATCGTGGGGGAGGTCAACGGACAGTCCATCAGCCTCCGCCAGTTCCAGGAGATGTACCGCCAGAATCTGCAGAACTACCGACAGCAGTCGGGGGGTGAGCCGGATGATGCCACCGCCAAGCAGATAGAGAACCAGACCTGGCAGGCCATGGTGGAGGAGATGCTGTTGCAGCAGGCCTACCGCCGGCTGGGCATCGGGGTCCAGGACGAAGAGGTGGTCAGCATCATTCGGAACAGCCCGCCCCAGGAGCTGAGGGGCGAGGAGGGCCTGATGACCAACGGGACCTTCGACATCCAGAAATACCATGCCTTCATCGGCCATCCCCAGAGCCGGCCCTGGCTGAGGGAATACGAGAAGCAGATCCGCCAACAGCTTCCTCTGCAGAAGCTGCGCTTGCAGCTGGCCGCCGGGGTCCGGGTAACCGACCAGGAACTCAAGGAGGTCTTTGTCGACCGCTTTGAGAAGGCCAGGGTCAGCTATCTGGCCATACCATTAAGCGCCTTCTTCAATCCCAACCAGGAGGTTCCGGCCGACCAGACAGCCCAATACTACCAGACACACCGGGCTGATTACCAGGCCCCGGAGAGGGCCAGCCTGGAATTTGTGGCTTTCCCCCAGGTTCCCACCGAGCGGGACCTCCAGGCAGTCAGCGACCGGATGGTTGAGATCCACCGGGAGGCCGTCCAGCCCGGGGCGGACTTCGCCGAGCTTGCCATGACCTATTCCGAGGATCCGGGCACGGCTGAAAAGGGCGGGGACCTGGGATGGTTCGGGCGGGGCCAGATGGTCCCGGAGTTTGAGAAGGCGGCCTTCGATCTGGCCGCGGGCAAGGTATCGCCGCCCTTCCGGACCCAGTTCGGCTGGCACGTCATCAAGCTGGAGGAGAGGAAGACTGATAAGGGCCAGCCCCTGGTGCGGGCCCGGCACATCCTGCTGCGCACCAGGCCCAGCGAGGAAACCCTTTCGGACCTGCGGATCAAAGCCGACCTGTTCACCGAGCTGGCCAAGGAGAAGGGATTCGAGGCCGCCGCCGCGGAACAGGGGCTGGAGGTGGTCCGGACCGGTTACTTCGTCCGGGGTTTCTTCGTGCCCCGGTTGGGCGCCATGCCGGAGTTGGTTAATTTTGCCTTCGATGAAAAGAAGGGCAAGATCAGTCCGGTGCTGGACAACGGCCAAAGCTACGTGGTGGCCCGGGTGGTGGATCGCCGTCCCAAGGGCGCCCAGCCGCTGGCCGAGGTGGAGCCGGCCATCAAGGCCAAAATATTAAGGGACAGGGCCAAAACCGAGGCCATGACCATGGCTCAGAGCCTGAGGGCCCGGATGGCCGGGCCGGCCGATCTGGAAAAAGTGGCCAAGGAGGCCAAGGTCCCGCTGGAGACGACCCAGTTCTTCAGCCGCTCCGAATATTTGCCCAACATAGGTTCCCGCAACGAGTTTTTCGCCGCAGCCTTTGGGATGGAAACAGGGGCGGTTTCCGGACCGGTGGCCACCGAACAGGCGGTGTACCTAATCCGGGTGGATGGGCATCAGCCGGTCAACCAGGAATTGTTCGAGCGGGAGGCGGCCAAACTGGAGCAGGAGCTGTATCAGGCCAAGCAGAACCAGGCGGTCCAGGGATGGTATCAGAACCTGCAGAACAGCGCAAAGATCAGGGATTACCGGGTGGCGGGGATGTAAATCGTTCCCAAAGTCGCCGGCAATGAACAAGGCCGGGGTCCTGCGACCCCAGATCGGAAGAGCACACGTCTGAACTCCAGTCACCGAATACGAT
>CALGNM010000227.1 GCA_937958665.1 uncultured bacterium
ATCGTATTCGGTGACTGGAGTTCAGACGTGTGCTCTTCCGATCTGGGCGAAGCGGGCCCCGGCATCGTGATATTTCTTCAGGGTCTCCCGCTGGGCCGGGGTGAAGGCCGGGTAGTTGCCGCCCTGGGGCCCATCCTGGGCGATCTGGATAAACACCGCCTTGTATTTCTTGAGGTCGGCGGACTTGTAATTGCCCTGCAGCTGGCTGGACCACCAGTCGTAGCTCCAGCCACCCTGCCGGAGGGCGTAGGTTAGGTAGTCGCCGTGGATGAAGGAGTTGGCGTAGCCGTCGTCATCCCACATCCAGACCAGGATGTCGCTCTGGCCGCTGCCGCCGCCGGTGCTGAACATGTAGTGCCGGCCGGCGTTGTCATCCCGCAGGATGTTGCCATTGGCGTCCCTGGACTCCACATCGTAGAAGTAGATCTGGTTGGCCATCAGCCCGGACAGCCCCACGGCGTGGTTGGCGACCAATGGGGTGTCGACGTTGGCGATGCTGCCCAAGGAAGTGGTCAGCCCATAGTACACCCGGCTGGTGGTGTTCTTGGAGGTGTTCCAGAGGATGTTCTTCATGGTGCCCACCGGCGGATTGGTGTCAGCGGCCCGGACGTTGGATATGGTAAAGGTGCCTCCGTCGATGGCCGCGTAGGCGGTGTCGGCCCCGGCCGGGTTGGCGTCCACGTAGACCACCCGCACTGAGTCCAGGTAGTCCACCGACAGCCGCCCGTCGCCGTTGACCGGGTTGCCGTTGTACAGGGCGATCTTGCCCCGGAACAGGCCGTCGCCCACCTTGACGCAGGAGACGACCTCCGGGGTGGTCTCAATCTTCTTGGCGTAAACCGACACGTTGTTGGAGGCCAGAGTGTTGTTGGGATCGACGATCTCGATGCGCAGGGTGTCGCCCACCCCTCCGGCTATCGGGGTGTCGTAGGTGTTCTTGTCCAGGTAGACCTTGCCCATGGCCGGGTAGGTGGCCACCGAGGTCTTGTAGGTGATGACCAGGGCGAAGGGCTGCGGCCCCATGGCCACGTTCTTGCCGGTCACCCTGATCCGCCAGGTCCCGGCGGCCGGGGCCACCACCTTGATGCCCTCGGCGATGTCGATGTTGTCGTTGCTGGTGGCGGTGGTCACCGACTGGCGCGGCACGGTGGTGCCGTAACGGTTGCCCCGGTAGCGGCCGCCGGTGGGGTTGTAGGCATCCAGGTCCAGGTCGTTGACCAGGGTCTTGGCGGCAAAGGTGGCCCCCGGATAGTCGGTCCAGGTCAGGGAGATCTTCAGCCCGCTGGCCGAGGCGGGGATGGTCAGCAGGTATTCCACCGCCTCGCCGGTGTTGACCCCGGTGCGGTTGTCGTTGAGCAACAGCTTGACCCCGTTGCCGGAGAAGAACAATGAGGTGTCCAGGTTGACCCGGCCCCAGCCGAACAACGAGTCCGGCACAAAGGAGCCGGCCCAGCTGGTGGTGCTGTCGCCGCAGATCATCAGGGTGGCCTTCATCAGGGCGGCCGAGGGGGTGAACCCGTCGGCGGCGATCTTGGTGCCGGTGGGATACCAGCCCTCGGTGAAGTACTGCCTGAGCATGGCGGTGGCCCCGGCCACGATCGGGCAGGCCATCGAGGTGCCGTCCATGGTCCGGGTGCCCGATCCGTCGCCGTCGGCCGAGATGATGCCGACCCCCGGGGCGCAGACGGTGGGGCTCAGGCGTCCGTCGGTCAGGCGGCCCCAGCTGGAGAAGCTGGCCTTGGTGTTGGCCCCGCCCAGGCCGCTGGCGCCGGCCGAGGCCAGGGCGCCCACCGCCACCCCGTTCTTGCAGGTGGCCGGGGAGCCGGCCTTGGAGGCCGGCTGGGCCGAGGTGCCGGTGTTGCCGTTGGCGAACACCCACAGGTAGTCCTTGTGGCTCCACATGAACTGGTCGGCCTCCATGGAGCTGCCGCTGTACTTCCCGCTGTCATCGCTGCCCCAGGAGTTGGACGATATGTAGGCCCGCTGGCCCAGGTACTTGTAGGCGCTGTCCCAGCCCCAGGAGCCCACCCGGTTCAGGTCCCAGGTGCCGAAAACCGACCCGGAATCCCCGCCGCCGTCGATGAACACCAGTTTGGCGTTCTTGGCCATTCCGTCATAGGCTCCGGTCAGGATGGTGCTGTCGTTGCCGCAGTTGCTGCCGGCGGTGTGGGTGCCATGGTAGCTGTTGGCCGACTCGTCGCCGAACTTGGACATGGTGCCTTCCACCCAGCCCAGCTCGATCTCGTCGGCCCGGGCCCCGGGCTGCTGGCCCACCACCCGGCGGTGGGTGTTGTCCCAGTACCAGGTGGACTTGCGGTTGGCGTTATCGCGGAAATACTCGTTGGCCTCGGCGCAGCCGGTGTCCAGGTTCTGGATCAGTTGGCCCTCTCCGCAGATCGGAAGAGCGGCGTGTAGGGAAAGAGTGTAGATCTCGGTGGTCGCC
>CALGNM010000228.1 GCA_937958665.1 uncultured bacterium
AGATCGTATTCGGTGACTGGAGTTCAGACGTGTGCTCTTCCGATCTGTTACGGTTTAGGTGCGGGAACCAACCATATCATAAGTATATCTAACCATACGAAACAAAAAACAGCAACCAATTAATCTATGGAGAAAAAATGAAAAAGT
Organism: uncultured bacterium; assembly: GCA_937958665.1. GTDB lineage: Bacteria > Edwardsbacteria > AC1 > AC1 > EtOH8 > CALGNM01. The sequence continues at coordinate 148 of CALGNM010000228.1, forward strand.
TAACCATCTCCCTGGTGATGATCGCTCTGGTCGTCTCCTTTGCTGGGCTGGCTTTGGCGGCCGATGGCGACAGCCTTAAGCTGAAGAACCAGATCAAGACCCAAAACCAAGGCGAGGAAACCCAGCTGAGGGTCCGTACCGAGGAGGGAACCATGGGGCAGGGCGAGATGACCCAAACCCGGACCCGTGAGGAGAAAAAGCTGGCGGAAGGCGATTCGGCCAAGGCCAAAGCCCAAAATAAAGTGAAGGCCCAGAAAAAGGTCTCCACCAAGAATAAGGGACAAGACCAGAAAATTAGGGTGCGCACCGAGGAAGGCACCAAGGGACAAGGCGAGCAGAAGCGCTACCGGGACGAGGATGGCGATGGGATAGCCGACTCCACCCAGGCCCGGGAGCAGAAGAAGACCAAGGCCCAGACCCGCAGCCAAGACAAGGAAGGCAAGGACGACGAGATGACCCCCAAGGGCGGGACCAACGGCAAGAAAGGCAGCACCTCCGGATCCACCAAGGGCAGATAACCGATCGATAGTTCCCAACGGAAACGCAGGCCACCAGCCTGCGTTTCCTCAATTTACCAATAATCATCCATGAGTTTCAGAAAAAATAATATTATTCTGTTTGTGGCTATCTGCCTGGCCATGAAATTTATGCCGGGCCCTGCTTCAGCCCAGGTTTCCGGAAAAGTCGGCTTGGCCGGACAGTATGATAGCAATGCCTACAATGACACCTATGGCGGCGGCAGCTTGGCCGGAAGCGCCAGCTTAGACCTGTCGGCCGACTTCGGCCTACCACTGGGGGGGATCCTGTTGGGGGCCGATTACAGCGGGGGATACTGCGGATACCTGAGCTATCTGGGGATCAGCCAGACCGACCACCAAGCCAAGGCCCTGTTGTGGCATCCCCTGGGGGAAGACGGCTTCCTGGGGGCTGGCGTTTCCTTGTCGATGCTGGCCAACGCCGCCGACCGTTCGGCCTACAACACCGGCAGCCTTAAGGCCGTGGCCGAGGCCAAAGCCTACCCCGCCGGCTGGCTGTTACTCCGAATGGACGGATCCTGGGGAGGATACAAATACTTCAACCTATCCCGGTACAATTTCGATCTGCTCGGGCTCAACGGATCGGCTACCGCGTTCCTATCCAGCCGGACGACGTTCCGGGGATTTGTCTCCCTAAAGGATTACCGTTTCTCGCCCCAGCCTTCCGACAGCCAAGTGCCGACCAGAATCACAAACCTGTCGCCAGGCCTAAGGATCTCCCAGGGAATGGGAGGCTGGCTGGGGATGGCGGTGGAATTCGTCTATCTGGACAACCAACTGGATCACAACAGCGACAATTACCAACCGGATACCCTGCTGAACGAGGTCAACGAGTATTTTGATTATCGGGGAAGCCGGGCCTTGGCCAAGCTCTCTATTATTACCGGTCCCGACAGCCGGCTTGACCTTTGGAGCAGCCACACCGTACGCGACTATTCCGAGCTCCAGGCCATGGGCCTGCCCTCCTCCCAGTTTGCCAGCATCCTGTCCCGCCAGCCCACCGGAGAGATGCGGCAAGACCGAGAAACGGAGCTGGGCGCCGACTTCACGGCCCCCTTGTTGCAGGAAAGCCAGAAACTGTACCTGAATCTGGGAGCCAGCTATGACCGCAACCTCTCCAACGACAAGCTCTACGACTACGGGAAACTCCTGTTCTATGGCGGCATAACCCTGAATTTTTAAAAGGAGGCCGGACATGAAGTGGAAGGACTCTTTACTGGGGGAGATTCTGGTGGGGCGTGGACATGTCAGCATCGACCACATCATTAGGGCACGGCACCGGCAGATAGCCCAGCCCTCAAAAAGGCTGGGCGAATGCCTGCTGGAAATGGGCTTCATCAGGCCGGAGCACCTTGAAGCAGCCATAACCCTGCAGCGCCAAGGGGAGCCAAACGTTGCACGTGAAACATAGGGCAGCCGCCTTCAGACAAAACAATTGAGCCCCCGGTTTTTCCGGGGGCTCAATTGTTTCACGTGAAACAACCGGGCGAATCAATATGCTATTTATATATCGTAACAACAGTGTGTCGTTTCCCCTTGAAATCGGCCGGGATATTTGGTAACCTTGGGTTAAGATCATCCACACTTTGGGGAGAGACCGCCATGGAGATTTTAAAAATCCTGCGCCCCGAGGGGCAACTCAAACCACTCTACGACGACCCCTTGAAATTGGTATTTGGCCGCACCTTCACCGACCACATGTTCACCATGCCCTACCATCGGGACCGGGGTTGGCACGACCCGGAAATCAAGCCCTATCAGCCGTTGCCGCTGGATCCGGCCGCCAATGTGCTGCACTATAGCCAGGAGGTGTTTGAGGGACAGAAAGCCTACAAATCGGGCTCCGGAGAGCTGCTGCTTTTCCGGCCCGAGGAGAACGCCAAACGCCTAAATAATTCATTGCGCCGGATGTGCATGCCGGAAATCCCCACCGAGACAATCCTCCAGGCGGTCGATGAACTGGTAAAAACCGAACAGCGTTGGATCCCCACTGCTCCGGGTTGTTCCCTGTACATTCGCCCCACCGTTATCGGAACCGAGGCCGCCCTGGGTGTCAGGCCATCCGAAGAATATCTTTTCTACATCATTCTATCCCCGGTGGGCCCCTATTTCCCGGAGGGTTTCCGCCCGGTGAGCCTATGGGTGTCGGACAGCTTCACCCGGGCGGCCCTGGGAGGAACCGGGGAGGCCAAGACCGGAGGCAACTATGCCGCCAGCCTGCTGGCCTCCCAGCAGGCCAAGGAGCGGGGCTACAGCCAGGTTCTGTGGCTTGACGCCCGGGATCATCGCTACATTGAGGAAGTGGGGGCGATGAATATTTTCTTCGTTATTGACAACGTATTGGTCACCCCGCCTCTCTCCGGCAGCATCCTGAACGGCATCACCCGCCGATCGGTCCTCAAGCTGGCCGAGGACATCGGGATCCGGGCCGAGCAACGCCAGCTCACCATTGACGAACTAGTGGAGGGCATCAGGTTCCGGAAGGTGACCGAGGTTTTCGGGGCCGGGACAGCGGCGGTCATCAGCCCGGTGGGCAAGATCTGCTACAAAGGGCAGGAATACTCGGTGGGCGATGAGCCAGGACCCTGGTCGCGAAAATTCTTTGACACCCTGACCGGAATACAGACCGGCCAACTGGAGGACAAGCACGGCTGGGTGCACCGCATAAAGTGATTTATTAAGCAGGAAGGCCCGCTTTTGGCGGGCCTTCCTGCTTCTAACTGCCGATTCTTTTCCCCCAGTCTTTTATTTGGGCGATATCCTTTCGATTTAAGAAACCTTCCCGGCATTCCGGGTCCAAAAGTTCGGCGGTGGCTTCGATTATCTTGCTGGCCTTCGCCAAATGCTCCCTGGCCCGATCCCGATTGCCCAGTGAATATTCCGCCCGTGACAGAGCGAACCAGGCGTCTGTTTCCAGTTCGGTAGCCGAGACCGCCTCCTCATCCTCTATAACCAGCGGACTCTGGGTTAGCTCCGCCAAAAGGTTTCTGGCTTCCTCCAGGCCTGCCCGGTTAGCCCCTTCGGCCAGCGCCCGAGCCAGTATGATCTTGGCGTTCAGCAGACGGTGGCGGTGGGTGCTGAAGCGCTCGATAGCCAGCGACAAGGCGATCGCCCGGTCCAGGCACTGCATGGCCCGGTCGATATATCCCTGGTCCAGAAAAAGCTGGGTCATCTCCGCCAATATGCTGGATTCCTTCCCCGGACTCTTGACCATTTCGGCTATTCTCAGGGCTTCCGTATAATGTTCTCCGGCCTCCCGGTACTCACCCTTGGCCTGGCAGATCCTCCCCAGCCCGGCTCGGCCAAAGGCATTGCCCACCTGGTTGCCGATTCGGGAGTTGATCTCCAGATAACGCTTGAAGTACTCCTCGGCCTTTGAGTACTGCCCCAGGGCGAAATGGATCTCCCCCAGATTGTTGCAGGAGATCGCCAGGGAAAGCTGCTCCCCGGAACTTTCGGCCAACTGGTAGGATTTATTCTGATAATCCATGGCCCGGTCCAGCCGCCCGGCATTGCGGTAGATTCCGCTAAGGTTGTTGTAAACCGACCCCAGCCGGGAGGTTTCGCCCAATTCCTCCCATATCTCTGTCTCCTGGTCATAATAACCAATCGCTTTCTGGTGATCTCCCCCGGAACTCTCTATCAGACCCAGGATATGAAACAGGGCGGCTTGGGCCTCCCGGGTCTCCCGGTCCCTTCTTGGGGAGCGCATTTCAATGACCAGACCAGCCCCGTCGGTGAAAGAGCGAGCCCTCTCCAAATATCCCTGGCGGAAATATAGCCAAGCCAGGTTGCGATAGGCCTGGAAAAGATTCAGCGAATCGGGCTGGGAGGATAAAGCCACCACCGCTTTTTCCAGACAGACCGCCGCCTCCTCATAGCGGCTCTGCCGGATCAGGTGATCACCCCTCTTGATCAACAGGACATTTTCCTGCTCCGGGCTGTAGGCCCCGGCCTCCAGCTTTTCCAGGAACCGACTGGCCATCTCAATTTGGCCCTGCGATTGCAGGTGTTCGAACAGACGGAGCCCCAGGGAGAACTTCTCCTTGAGGTTGATCTCCCTGACATATTTTTCCAGCATTTCCTGGGCTGCGCTGTCCCGGGGAAAGGACAAGCCATCCAAACGCTCTTTGTCCATCACGCCGATCCAGCTATCGTTTCCGGTTTAACCAGGGGAGGGGGTCCACCGGCTTTCCCCCTTTGCGGACCTCAAAGTGCAGGAGGGGCCCGTCAACCGTGCCACCCACCGTGCCGATCTGTTGGCGGCTCTCCACCCTGGCCCCGGTGGCCACCGAAATATCGCTCAGATTGCCGTAGAGGGTGTAAAATCCGGACTGGTGATCGATCAACACCACATTGCCGTAGCCCAAAAACCTCTCGGCATAGACCACCTTGCCGGAGGCCACCGCCCGCACCGGGGCCCCCGGGGTGGACAGGATATCGATTCCATTGTTCTGGATGTAGGTGTTGTATTTCTCGTGCTTCTTCATCCCGAAGCCGGAATACAAACGGCCCTCCGCCGGCCAGTTGAGGGACCCCCTGTTCTGCTCCAGATAGCTGGGGCCGGCGGAGCCCGCAGCGGTCCGGCTCCAGATCGGAAGAGCACACGTCTGAACTCCAGTCACCGAATACGATC
>CALGNM010000229.1 GCA_937958665.1 uncultured bacterium
CGAGTTCGTATTCGGTGACTGGAGTTCAGACGTGTGCTCTTCCGATCTTTTGGGTGGTGGCCTTCGTCATCTTGTTCCAGCCGGAGATACGCAACGCCCTGGCCCAGCTGGGGCGCAACCGCTTCCTGGGCATCTTCCTGAAGGGTGACGTCCGAGCCATAGAGACAGTGGTCCGCGCCTGTCAGGGACTGCTGTCCAGAGGCCAGGGCGCCATCATCGTCATGGAGAAGAACGATGGGCTCAAGAATTACACCGCCACCGGAGTGGAACTCAACGCCCGGGTCAGCGAGCAGCTCCTGGCGTCGATCTTCATGCCGGAGGGACCGCTGCACGATGGGGCGGCCATCCTGAGGGGGGACACCATCTTGGCAGCCGGCTGCACCCTGCCGTTGTCCCGGGATCCCAAGACCTCGGGCGATTACGGCATGAGGCACCGGGCAGCCATCGGGCTTTCGGAGGAGACCGATGCGGTGGTGGTGGTGGTGTCGGAGGAGCGGAGGACGGTTTCACTGGCCCGCTACGGGCGGCTGGCCACCCTGAAGGACCTCCAGGAGCTAAGGGACCGGCTGGGCCGGGCCATGCACGCCAAGGCTGCCCGGGACGACCGGGACGGGAAACGGGACGAAACTAACATCAAGGAGAAATAGATGATCAAGGAAACCAAGATCAGGCTATGGGTGGGGCTGGGTATATTCCTGACCGCCTTCATAGTCTATGTGCGAACCATGGCTCCTACCGCCTCCTTCTGGGACTGCGGCGAATTCATCACCGTCTCCCAGATCTTGGGCATACCGCATCCTCCGGGCTACCCGCTCTACGCCATCGTGGGGCGGGTGACCATCCTGTTGCTGCCCTTCTTCAGCGAGATAGCCTACCGGGTCAACATGCTGTCGCCGTTTTTCTCGGCCCTGACCATCGCCATGGTCTATCTGTTGACCGTCAAGCTGATAGAGGTTTGGAGGGGACGCCCCCGAGATTATTTGGACGAGCTGATGCTGCATCTGGCCGGCATCTCGGCCGCCCTGTTCCTGGCCTTTTCCCCCAGTTGGTGGGACAACTCCATCGAGGCCGAGGTCTATGGCATGGCCATGTTCGTGATGTCGGTGGCCCTGTGGCTGGCCCTGCGTTGGCGGGACCAACTGGGTCAGGTGGGCAACCGGAAGATGCTGCTGCTGATCGTCTACCTGTTCGCCTTGGGCCTGGCCGGACATATGTCCACCCTGCTGGCGGCCGGACCTATTCTGTTGTTCATCCTGCTGGTGGACTGGCGGGCTCTCAAGGACTGGCAGTTCTGGGGCTGGAGCGCCGTCCTGGTGCTGGCCGGCCTGAGTATCAACTACTATCTGATGATCCGGGCCAACCTGGCTCCGGCCCTCAACATGTGCAATCCCTACAACTGGGATTCCCTGATGTATGTGCTGCAGCGCAAGCAGTATGAGCCCTTCAACTTCTTCACCCGGCGCGAGGATTTCATGTACCAGTTCGGCCACATGTTCCTGCGCTACTTTAAGTGGCAGTTCAGCTGGCTGGCCATCGCCCTGGGCGGGGCGGGAGCCCTTTCCCAGCTGTGGGAGGGCGAGGAGAAGAGGTTCTCCACCGCCGCTCTGGTGCTGCTGGTGCTGGGGGTGTTGATGGCCCTGGGCTGGCCGCCAGCCCTGCTGGGCGGAATGGCCGACAGCCCGGTGGCTACCATGCTGGTGGCTCTGGGGCTGGTGGCTGGATTCTTCCACGTCTTCAAGCGGCATGATAAGAGCTTCTCGCTGGTGGGCCCCGGATTTATTATCGCCGGTCTGGGTCTGGTGGTGTACCTCAACATGGCCAATCCCCAGCCCCGGGAGCGGGACTATATATTCGCTCCGGCCTACCTGTTCTTCGCCCTGTGGATCGGCATGGGCGGCTGGCGGCTGATGGCCTATCTGCGCCAGGCCGGCGAGCGGTTCAGCTTCAAGTGGACCCGGCAGGCGGTGACCGCCACCGGGACCCTGCTGGTGCTGGTGGCCCTGTTCAACCTGAAGCTGTATTTCTTCGAGAAGGACCGCTCCCAGAACTGGATTCCCAACGATTACGGCTACAACATCCTGCAGTCGGCCGAGACAGGCGGCATCATCTTCACCAACGGGGATAACGACACCTACCCGGTGTGGTTCATGCAGTACACCAACGGGGTGCGGCAGGATGTCCGGATCGTCAACCTGTCGCTGGCCAACACCGACTGGTACCTCAAACAGGCCATCCGCAACGGGGTGCCGCTGGACCTGACCGATTACCAGATCGAACAACTGGCCGGGCGGGGCTTCGTGGCCGAAGGCGGGGAGGTCTACCGGCTTTCGGATATCGCCATCCGGGCCATCATCGCCGCCAATGCCGGCAAGAAACTGACCTTCCAGCAGCTCCTGGCTCCGGCCGACAGCTTCGCCAAGTTCGTCTTCGATCAAAGCTACCGGGAGAGATACCCGGTGTACTTTGCAGTCACCGTCTCCGATGACAACTTGGCCGGGCTCCAGAAGCATCTGTCCTTCGAGGGACTACTGTACCGGGTGACCCCGGGACAGTCCAACAAGCAGGTCAATCTGGAGCTGACTGAAAAGAACATGACCCAGGTCTACCGCTTCCGGGGCATCACCGACCCCAAGGTCTTCAAGGACGACAAGATCGGAAGAGCACACGTCTGAACTCCAGTCACCGAATACGATCT
>CALGNM010000230.1 GCA_937958665.1 uncultured bacterium
CCACCGAGATCTACACTCTTTCCCTACACGACGCTCTTCCGATCTCCCCAGGCGGGGGTCGGAGACCTTAACTTGATATTTTATAACAATATCCGGGCTAAAGCAAGCATTATTTTAGGGACAGCGGGCCCATCGATCCGGGAGGGAAAGATGTTAAAATTATCGTTGCAGGCCGGGCGGATTAGTGATATATTTAATCTTTGGCCATAAAAGAGGGTTCATGAGATTCACCCCCTGGTACCTATTGCTGACCGCACTGCTGGCGGCCCTGTCGCTGGCCCTGTACCTGGCCCAGGTGCTGATATTCGGACAGCCCCGGGACACCCTGTTCTACCTGTTCCAGGACCTGGCTTTTCTGCCGCTGCAGGTGCTGCTGGTCACCCTGTTCCTCAATGACCTGATGGCCAGGCGCGAGCGGCGCAACCGGCTTAACCAGATGAACATGGTTATCGGGGCTTTCTTCGGCGAGCTGGGCCACGAACTGATTGCCCACTTGGCGGCCTTCGACCGGAACGCCGGGCAACTCCGGGCCTATCTGGACATGAGGCCGGACTGGGACCGGTCCCGTTTCCGGCAGGCCGGGCGGGATCTGGCCGCCCACCAGCCCCGCCTGGATCCGGGAGCCGGCGACCTGGAGGCCCTCCGAAATTTCCTGGCGGCCAAGCGGCCCTTCGTGCTGACCCTGCTGGAGAACCCGAACCTGCTGGAGCATCAGAGCTTCACCGACCTGCTGTGGGCCGTCTCCCACCTGGCCGAGGAACTCAGGCTCAGGCCGGGGCTCACCGCCCTGCCCGGCAGCGACCTGGAACACCTGGCCGGGGACATTCGCAGGGTTTATTCCACCCTGTTGGCGGAATGGCTTAACTATGCCGCCCACCTCCGGCAGGCCTATCCCTATATGTATTCCCTGATGGTGCGGAACAACCCCCTGGCTTCGCAGTCCTCGGTGATCATCGAATGATCCCGGAAACCGCCAACCTGCCGTCGCCCATTCTATGAAACTCATCTCCTGGAACGTCAACGGCCTGCGGGCCGTGTTCCGCAAGGGCTTCGCCCGGTGGCTGGCCGAGGCCTCGCCCGACATCCTGTGCCTGCAGGAGACCAAGGCCCGCCGGGAGCAGGTTCAGAAGGAGCTGGAGATGGTGGCCGGATACCGCCTCCACTTCGCCTCGGCCCAGCGGCCGGGCTACAGCGGGGTGGCCCTGTTCACCAAGGAAGAGCCTCTTTCGGTGCAACAGACCTTCGGGGTTAAAAGGTTTGACGATGAGGGGCGGGTCATCCAAGCCGACTACGGAAAATTCATTTTGTTCAACATATATTTCCCCAACGGCAAGGCCTCGGCCGAGAGGCTGCATTACAAGATGGATTTCTATGAGGATTTTTTGGCCGAGATGAAGAAGCTGCTTAAAAAGGGCAAAAGGATCGTCATCTGCGGCGACGTCAACACCGCCCACAAGGAGATCGACCTGGCCCGGCCCAAGGAGAACTCCAAGGTATCCGGTTTCCTGCCCCAGGAGCGGGAGTGGATCGACCGCCTGCTGGAGGCCGGGTTTATAGACACCCTGCGGATGTTCGACCAGTCGCCCGGGCTCTACACCTGGTGGGACCTGATCTCCCGGGCCCGGGAGCGCAACGTGGGCTGGAGGATAGACTACTTCTACGTCAGCCAGAACCTGAGGAAGAACCTGAAGAATGCCTACATCCTGCCGGAGGTGATGGGCTCCGACCACTGCCCGGTGGGGCTGGAGCTGCAGCCATGACCCCCGAAGCTTTCCGCTTAGATCGGAAGAGCGTCGTGTAGGGAAAGAGTGTAGATCTCGGTGGT